>NZ_JBWBQS010000027.1:0-40345 GCF_056279125.1 Novosphingobium sp. Sphag1I
GGCGTTCCGGTCAGCTTCGACTGTAATTTCCGTGAAAAGCTCTGGGGCGCGTGGGACAGCAATCCGCGTGAGATTCTGCTGGAACTGCTGGCCGATGCGACGATCATGTTCGGCAATCACCGCGACATGACGCTGCTGTTGCAAAAGCCCTTTTCCGGCGATGGGGCGGAACGGCGGCGTGAGGCGGTCGAGGCGGCCTTCGCCACTTTCCCCAACCTTCAGGTCATGGCCAGCACGGCGCGCCATCCGATTACGCAGACCCACCACCGCCTCTCGGCCCGCGTGGACCTGCGCGAGGACCGGCATCAGACGGCGGAGATCGAAATCACCGACATCGTCGACCGCGTGGGTTCAGGCGATGCCTTTGCGGCCGGCGTTTTGACCGGTTGGCTTGAAGGTGGCGACGCCAAAAAGATGGCGCAGCTTGGCCTTGCCATGAACGCGCTCAAACATTCGCTGCATGGCGACTGGCTGCGGCTGCCGCGCGCGGAAATCGACGGGTTTACAGGCAATTCCGGCGATGTTCGTCGATAAATCTACGCAAAAGGTAATATGTCGGGCGCGAGGGCTTGCGAAGGCTCCGCATTTTCAGATCGAACCCAGCGCCCGATATAGGCCGATCATGCCCAGCAAGGCGCCCGCCCGCGTCGTCAGCAACGTCTGGCGCGAGGAATAGGCGCTGCGCTGCGCATCGAGCAGTTCGAGGCGGCTGTCCACGCCTGCCTGATAGCGCAGTTTTGACAGGTTGACGCGGCGGTCGGCGGCATCGGCGGCCGCCGATTGCGCCATAAGTTGAGGGCCGTATGTCTGCTGGGCCGAAATGCCGTCGGCCACTTCGGCAAAGGCTGTCTGGATCGCCTTTTCATAGGTAGCCACTGCGATACCCTGCTGCGCCTTGGTCTGACGCAGATTGCCGTTGAGCGCGGTATAGGGAAACAGCGGCATGGCAACGGCGGGCGCATAGTTCCACGCCTTGTTCGCGCCCGAAAACAGGCCGGAAAGGCCGGGGCTGACCGCGCCAAGCGCGCCGGTCAGGGACAAGCGGGGAAAGAAGGCCGCACGCGCGGCGGCAACATCGGCTTGGGCGGCACGCAGATTATATTCCGCCTGCATGATGTCGGGCCGCCGCGTCAACAAATCGGACGGCAGGCCAGCCCCCAGATGATCGGGCATCGAAGCCAGCATCAGGCCTATCGGCGCGGGCAGGTCACCGGGCAAAGGCGCGCCCACCGCCAATGACAGGGCATGGGCGGCCACTTCGCGTTCGCGTTGACGCTGGGCAAGGTCGGCTTCGGCCTGTCGAACCAGCCCTTCGGCCTGCGCCAGATCGCTGCCGCTGGCCTGTCCCGCGTCATGCAAGCGGCGCGTCAGGTCAAGCGACACGCGCCAATCGGCCAGCGTCGAGGAGGTCAGTTGCCATTGCTCCTGCGCCAGTCTTTCGGCGACATAGGCCTGCGCCACGGCGCCCACAACGGTCAATTCGCTGGCTCTCCGCCCGGCCTCGCTGGCCAGATAGCGGTCGAATGCGGCCCGGCTTTGCGCGCGCAGGCGACCAAACAGGTCAATCTCGAAACTGGTCAGGGCGATCTGGCCGGAGAACTGATCATAGCGAAAACCGCCGAAACCTCCGCCTGCGGTCTGCGCACTGGTGAAGCTGCCCTGCGCCTCAAAACTCGGCAATTGGGCGCCGCGCGCGACCGACAGCGCCCCGCGCGCGGCCTGAGCGTTCAATACCGCGATCCGCAAATCCCGGTTTTCGTTCAGCGCCAGTGCGATCAGCCTTTGGAGCCGCGCATCGGCAAAGAATTCGCGCCATGTCAGCGGGGTCAACGTTTCGGTCACGGCAAAGCTGGCTGGGACCGGCGCCTTGGGCAGCGGCGTGTTTTCCGCCGCACAACCGGTCAGGGCCAAGGCCAAAATCAGAATCTTACGCATCGGCCTGCTCCTGCTTCTTCTTTTTGCGCAAGCCGCCAAAGCCCAGACGCTCACTCAAACCCATCGCCATGACAAAGAATACCGGAACAAAGAACACCGCCAGCACCGTGCCCGAAATCATGCCGCCGAATACGCCCGTGCCGATGGCCGCCTGTGTTTCCGCACTGGCGCCAGAGGAGAGCATCAGCGGCACAACGCCAAGTGTAAAGGCCAGCGATGTCATCACGATAGGCCGCAGACGCACCCGCGCTGCCGCCATCGCGCTTTCCACCAACCCCATACCGGCAAAGCGATAGTGACGGGCAAATTCGACGATCAGGATTGCGTTCTTGGCCGAAAGCCCGATGATGGTGATCAGGCCTACCTTAAAGAACACGTCATTGGCCATGCCGCGCATGGACACTGCCGCCACCGCCCCGATCAGACCCAGCGGCACGACCATCATAACCGCCAGAGGGACGGCAAAACTGTCATACATCGCGGCCAGCACCAGAAACACCGCCAGCATCGAGAGCGCCAGCAACATCGGGGCCTGCGCGCCTGATTGCTGTTCCTGATAGGACAGACCCGTCCATTCGATGGCGAAACCGGGCGGCAATTGTGCGGCGAAACGTTCCATTTCGGCCATGGCGTCGCCGCTCGACACGCCGGGGGCCGCCATGCCCGACAGGCGCAGCGCCGGATAGCCATTATAGCGCACCAGTTGCAGCGGGGTTTGCTGCCAGTCGGCGCGCACCACTTCGGACAAAGGCACCATGGACCCGGCATTGTTCCGCAAATTCAAACGCATCATGTCGGGCAGGTTCATGCGATAGGTCGCGTCGGCCTGGACGATAACCTGTTGCATGCGCCCCGCATTGGGGAAGTCGCCGACATAGGCCGAACCCATCGCGGCGGACAGCGTATCGCTGATCCGGTTAAAGGGCACGCCCAGCGCCTCGGCCTTTTGCCGGTCGATGGTCAGATGGATGCTGGTTCCGGCGGGCAGGCCGTCGGGATAGACGCCCATCACCACCTTGCTCTGCGCCGCAAGGCCCAGCAACTGGTTCTGGGCCGCGACCAATGCGGCGTGGCCGCGTCCGGCCCGGTCCTCCAACCGCATGGCAAAACCCGATGAATTGCCAAGCTCGTCAATGGCGGGGGGGACAAGGCTCATGATGATGCCTTCCTTGATCGCGCTCATCGCGGCGGTCGTGCGGGCGACCTCATCCTTGACCGTCGCGCCGCCGCGTTCGCCCCAATCCTTCAGGATGGTAAAGGCAATTGCCGCGTTGGGTCCGGCGCCCGAAAAGCCAAAGCCCAGGATTGCTTCATTGCCCTTGATCGCGGGGCGGGTGGCAATGTGGCGTTCCAGCGTCATCACAGCCTCGCGCGTGCGTTCGGCGGTGGCATCGGCGGGCAATTGAAAGGCGGTCATGTAATAGCCCTGATCTTCTTCGGGCATGAAAGCCGTGGGCAGGCGCCAAAAGGCAAAGCCCAGCAGTCCCACCACCACGGCCAGTGCCACCATCGCCCGACCGCCGCGCCGGATCACCCGCGCCACCCATCCGGCATAGCCGTCGGTCATGCGGTCAAACAGGCGGTCAAAGGCGGCAAAGAAGCGCGGCTTTTCGACATGGCCTTTGATCGGTTTCAACACCGTGGCGCAAAGCGCGGGGGTCAGCGAGAGCGCAAGGATGGCCGAGATCAGAATGCTGATCGCCATCGACATGGCGAATTGGCGATAGATCACGCCCACCGACCCGCTGGCAAAGGCCATGGGGATGAACACCGAAACCAGCACCAGCGTGATGCCGATGACCGCCCCGGTGATTTCGCCCATCGCCTTTTTAGTGGCCTCGAATGGGGAAAGCCCTTCTTCGGCCATGATGCGTTCGACATTTTCGACCACGACAATGGCGTCATCCACGATGATGCCAATGGCCAAAACCATCCCGAACATGGTCAGCACGTTGAGCGAATAGCCCGTCAGCGCCATCACCGCGATCGTGCCCAGCAGCGCGATGGGCGCCACAACAGCAGGCACCAGCGTATAGCGCATATTCTGCAAAAACAGATACATGACGAGGAAAACCAGCACCATGGCTTCGACCAATGTGTGCAATACCTTTTCGATGGAAACCCGCACGAATGGCGCGGTGTCAAAGGGTATCGTCCATTCCATCCCACTGGGCATGGCGCGGGCGATTTCCACCATACGCTTGCGCACGGCATCGGACACTTGCACCGCATTGGCGCCGGGCGCCAACTGGATCGCGGCCGAAGCCCCTGCGCGACCGTTTTCGCGGGTGGACATCATGTAATTCTGCTGGCCCACCTCGACCCGCGCCACATCGCCCAGCGTTACCGTGCCGCCATTGGTATTGGCCTTCAGGACGATTTGTTCAAATTCCTGCGGGCTGGTCAATTGTCCGCTGGCGGTCAAAGGGACCAGAACGCGCTGACCCTTGACGGCTGGTTCCGCGCCCAGCGTGCCGGGGGCGATCTGGATGTTCTGGGCGGCAATCGCGCCGGTCACATCGGCCATGGCCAGATCATAGGCAATCAGCTTTGCCGGATCGACCCAGACCCGCATCGCCTTTTCCGCCGAGAAATTCTGGACGCGGCCAACGCCGGGAATGCGCTTTAATTCATTGACGATATTGCGTGCCAGATAGTCGCCCAGCGCTGCCTCGTCATAGCGTCCGTCGGGTGAGTTCAGCCCGACCAGCATCAGGAACCCGTTATTGGCGACCTCGACGGCCAGCCCATATTGGCGCACCGTCTGCGGCAGGCGCGGTTCGATCAGCTTCAATCGGTTCTGAACATCCACCAGCGCCAGTTCGGGGTTGGTGCCGGGCTGGAATGTGGCGGTGATCGTGGCGGAACCGGATGTATCGGTGCTGGCCTCGAAATAGAGCAGGCGTTTGGCGCCCGACAATTCGCGCTCGATCAATTCGACGACGCCATCATTCATGGTCTGGGGCGTGGCGCCGGGATAGGTGGCGGTGATCGTCACCGATGGCGGCGCGACCGAGGGAAAGCGCGCGACCGGGATCGTCGGCAGGGCGATAAGGCCGGCCAAAGCAATCGCAATGGCCACCACCCATGCAAAGACGGGGCGCTGGATAAAGAATTGAGGGATCATGGCTGTCGCTCCCTCAACGCGTCACAGGCGCTTGCCAGGGCAGCGCCTTGACGGGCGCGCCGGGCAGCACGCGGTCCATGCCGACCACGACCACCTTTTCACCCGCCTTGATGCCTTTCAGCACAATGATCGAACCATCGACGACATCACCAGCCTCGACCTGACGCTCCTCAATGGCGCGGCCGTTCCAGACATTGATGACAGCGCGGCCTGCGGCATCATGCGCCACGGCCTGTTGCGGCACCGTGATGGCGTGCGGCATCCGCAGGCGGGGCAGGCGCGCCCGCACGAACATGCCGGGCAGCAGACGATTGCCCGGATTTTCGACCAGCACGCGCACCACCGCATTGCCGGTGCCCGGATCAACGGTCACATCGGAAAACAGCAACCGCCCTTTGACCGGATGAGGCTGGCCCGACGCGGAAATGATTTCGACCGGGGCCGCACCCGCGCCCGCGCCTTCGGCCACCGCCGCGCGCAACGCATCAAGGCGCGCGGCCGGTTGGCGCACGTCAACATAGACCTTGTCGATCTGTTGCACCGTCGCCATCGGATTGGCGTCGCTCGTCCCGACCAGAGCGCCTTCGGTCACGGTTGCCGCGCCGATCTGGCCCGAAATGGGCGATGTCACGCGGGCAAAGCCCAGATCAAGCCGGCGCCGGTCCAGCGCGGCGCGGGCCTGTGCCACGTCGGCGGCGGCCTGATCGCGCGCGACGGTGGCGTCGTCATAGGTCTGGCGGCTGATCGCATCGACGCCGACCAGCGGTTTCAGCCGGTTTGCCTGCGTATTGGCGCGGGCATAGGTGGCCTGCGCACGGGCGAGGGTGGCCGCTGCGCTGGCCGCGTCCGCGCGGAACGGGGCGGGGTTGATCTGGAACAGGGGTTGCCCCTCGCTCACCATCGCGCCTTCGGTGAACAGGCGGCGCTGGACGATGCCGCCCACCTGTGGGCGGATCTCGGCGGTGCGAAAGGCCACCACGCGGCCAGGCAATTCATCGGCCAGCGATACGGGGCGGTCCTGTGCCGGGGTGATCAATACTTCGGCGGGCGGCGGCGCCGTGGGCGCGCCATCCCCGCCGCATGCGGCAAGAGCAAGAAAGCCAAGAGGCAGGGCAAAGCGGAGGTGATCGTATCGCATAATTTCCCCATGCACCCGTATCATTGCCCTTGTGTGGAGGTTTTGTGGAGATTTGATGGAGGCATCTGGCCGCATACCAATGGGCGGTGATAGATGGGCCTCATGACAGCACTTGCCCTCATTGCCGAAGACGATGGCGACATTGCCGACATCCTGCGCGCCTATCTGGAGCGGGAGGGGTTCCGCACGGTTCATGCCGCCGATGGGCGGGTGGCGCTGGATCTGCATCGTGCCTTGCGGCCTGATATTGTGTTGCTGGACGTTGGTATGCCCCATTTGGACGGGTGGGAGGTTTTGGCCCAGATCCGGCGGGAGGCCGAAACGCCGGTCATCATGATCACTGCGCTGGATCAGGATATCGACAAATTACAGGCGCTGCGCATTGGCGCCGATGATTATGTGGTCAAGCCGTTCAACCCGGTCGAGGTGGTGGCCCGTTTGCGCGCCATCCTGCGACGGACGGGCGGGGCGGGCGGTGGAGCGATGCTGCGCGTGGGGCCGGTTGAAATCGACACTGAAAGCCACATGGCCCGCGTCGATGGGCGCGAAGTGCCGCTGACGCTGACCGAATTTCGTTTGTTGGTACATATGGCCCGCAACCCGCAACGGGTGTTTGCACGCAGCGATCTGGTCGATGCCTGTCTGCCCGGATCGGATGCGCTGGACCGCACGGTGGACAGCCATATCAGCAAGTTGCGCCGCAAGCTGGAGGAGGCGGGCGTATCGGGTATGCCCGCCGGGGTGCGCGGCGTCGGCTATCGGTTGAGTTCGGGCGCGTGAAGGTCAAGTTCGACATATCGCGTCATCTGACGCTGGCCATGGCGGCGGTGGCGGTGGCGACGGTGTTGTTTTCCTTCATCGTCTTTTACGTCGTTTATACCGTTGCGGTGTGGTGCGCGCCGCAACTGTTTCCGCCCGGATTTTCGGCCATGCCCAACGGGTGGGATCTGGTCGTGATGGTGGTGGTGATGGGCATGGGCATCGGCCTTGGTGCATGGATTGCCGCAGGCATGGCGCGCCATATTGTTGAACCGATGCATGCCGTGGCCCGGGCCGCCCGTGCCATTGCCGATGGCGATCTTTCCGCCCGCGTCGCGCCGGGTATCGAGGCTCCCGGCGAAACGGCCATGTTGGTCGAAGATTTCAACGCCATGGCGGGCCGATTGGAAAAGGGCGCGCAAAGCGTGGTCAACTGGAACGCGCAGATTGCCCATGAATTGCGCACGCCGCTGACCATTCTGAAAGGGCGATTGCAGGGCGTATCGGACGGCGTTTTCGCGATGGACGATATGTTGATCAACGGGTTGATGGCGCAGGTTGATGGTCTGGCGCGTCTGGTCGAGGATTTGCGCTGTGTCAGTCTGGCCGACATCGGGCGTTTGGAATTGCAACTGGCGCTTGTCGATTTGCGGGCCGGGTTGGAGGATTGGGCCGCGATGATGGCCCCGACCGTGGAAAGGGCGGGCTTTACCTTGACCGTGGAGGGGCCAGCGACCCGTGCGCGCGTGGACATGGGCCGATTGGGGCAGGCGTTGCTGGCGCTGGTCGATAATGCGCTGCATTATGCCCATCCATGCGCTCTGAAACTGTCTCTCAGACATCAGGCCAAGGGCGTGGCGATCCATCTGATCGATGGCGGACCGGGCGTGGCCGAGGAGCAGCGCGAGGATCTGTTCAGCATTTTCACCCGTGGCCATGCGGCGCGGGACGCCCATCGCACGGGATCGGGGCTGGGCCTTGCCGTGGTGCAGGCCATTGCACAGGCCCATGGCGGGGCCGCCCAATATCAGTGGCGCGGCGGCCAGTCGCATTTCATCATCACGCTGGGCACAGAAATTCAGTCCTAAAACGCAACGCCCAAAATAAATTCCTTCTGGCGCGAAGGATTTTGCGCGGCCATGTCTCTTTATGGCCAACGGAGCAAAAGTTCCGGCCAGGAGGGGGAGTTTGTGACGCAGGGCGATGTGATCAACGCATTGGCGCGCAGGCGTATGCTGGCGGCGTGGATGGCACGGGAAATCGTGCCGCACGAAGCGGGTATGCGTGCCTGGCTGGCCCGTGCGCGGGTCTCGGCAGAGGATATTGATGAGCTTATGCAGGAAGCCTATTGCCAGATCGTCTCCTTGCCATCGGTGGACCATATTACCGCGCCGCGCGCCTATTTCATGGCCAGTTTGCGCCATTTGATGTTGCGTCGGATCAGGCGGGCGCAGGTGGTGGCGATTGACGCCATCGAGCAAATCGAGAACTGGCGCGACGATGGCGTGATCTCGCCAGAAGATGAGGCGGGCAGTCGTATGTCGCTTCAGCGGTTGATGGGCATCATCGCCGGTCTTCCCGAAAGATGCCGCCGTGTGGTGGAATTGCGCAAGATCGAGGGGTGGTCGCAAAAGGATATCGCCGCCCATATGGGCATGAGCGAAAAGGCCGTTGAAAAGCAGGTCTGGGTCGGGGTGCGCGCCATCCGCGAGGCATGGGCCAGCGCCGAGGCGCAGAGCGCGATGCGCATGGACATGGCCGAACGCGGCAAGGGAGGGGCGCGATGAGCCGTCCTTCTGGTTCCGCGCGGGAACATGACCGTGACATGGCCGCCCGATTTGTCGCCCGCATGGACGGCGACAATTGGGGCGAGGCCGATGAGGCCGAATTGCAGCACTGGCTGGATGGCGGGCCGGGGCGGGACGGGATGTTGTTGCAGGCCCATGCGGCATGGATTGCCGCAACGCCAGAGCCGGTTGAAGAGCCGGAGGTTGCGCCCGCTTTCTGGCGCCGTCGTGGGTTTTTGGGCGCGATGGCGGCCTCGGTTGCGGCGGTGGTGGGCGGGGCGCGTTGGATGGATGCGCGCAGCAGTTTTGCCACCAAGCTGGGTGAAATCCGCCGCGTCCCTTTGGCCGATGGCAGCGTCATGACCATCAATTCGGCCTCTGAACTGACCGTGCGCATGGCAAAGGGCAGCCGTGAAATCGAGATCGCCCAGGGCGAGGCTTGGTTCGATGTGGCCAAGGATGCCTCGCGCCCATTCATCGTGACCGCAGGCAAGGTGCGCGCACGGGCGGTGGGTACGGCCTTTTCGGTGCGTCGCCGTGAAACCGGGGTCGAGGTGCTGGTCACCGAGGGCGTCGTCGAAAGCTGGTCCGAAGAGGATGCCAGTCTGCGCCTGAAGCTGGAGGCGGGGGAACGCGCCCTGCTCAGTGATACGGCGGTGGTCCATCATGAAAGTGATCGCGCTTCGGCGGTGGACCGTTCGCTGGCATGGCGCAGCGGGATGATCGATCTGAACGGCACCAGCCTGAGCGAGGCGGCCGATGAGTTCAACCGATACAATCAGCGTCAGATCATCATCGCCGATCCGGCGGTGGCGGACGAACAATTTGACGGCCTGTTTCGCATCAATGATCCGCAAGGATTTGCCGAAGCGGTCAAGGCGAGCCTGAACGTGGGTATAGATGAAAGCGACCCACGGGTCATCCGTTTGGTCAAATCACAATAATGAACGTTGGATGAATTTTTACGGAAGGATTTTTACTCGCCGTGTCTCTTTAAGGCTGCTGATAAAAGCAAAGAATGAAGCCGGGATATTTGGGAGGGATTGACAATGTATTCCACAAAACGTGGAGTTTTTCTTGCGTCTTGCGCAATGGTGAGTGTGGTGGCCATGCCCGCCCATGCCGCAGGACAGACGCGCCAGTTTGCCATCGAGGCGCAATCGGCCACCACAGCGATCGGGGCGCTGGGCCATCAGGGCGACGTACAGATCATCGCGCCGCGCAAGTTTACGCAAACCGTGCGCACCAATGCGGTGCGCGGCGATATGACCGTGGACGAGGCGCTGGGCCGGATGCTGGCCGGGACGGGATTGGTGGCACAGCAGACCGGGCCGCATTCCTACGCCATTGTGCCGCGGGCGCCGACGCCGGTGCTGCAACCCATTCGCGCGGTTGCCGTGCGCACCGCGCCCGCTTTGATCACGGGCGAAAGAGCCGATCTGGCGCCTTCGGATAACGCCTTGCTGGCCGATGCGCCGCCATCGGCAGAAGCGCCTGCGCCCGACATTATCGTCAAGGGTTTCCGCCGCACATTGATGAAGGCGCAGGATATCAAGCGCTCGGCCGTCAATCTGACCGAGAGCATCGTGGCCGAGGATATGGCCAAGATGCCCGACCTCAACCTGTCGGAATCGATCCAGCGTTTGCCCGGCGTGGCCATCACCCGCGAGGGTGGTGAAGGGCGCAACATCACCTTGCGCGGGTTCGCCCCCGATTTTACGCGCACGACCTTGAACGGCATGGAGGTTCCGGCCAGTTCGGACGGTCTGGATTCGGGCGGTTTCACAATCAACGCCGGGCGCGCTTTTGACTTTCACGTTTTCGCGTCGGAATTGTTCAACCGTATCGACGTGAACAAGACCCAGCGCGCCTCGATCGAGGAAGGCGGCATTGCCGGTACGGTCGATCTCTATTCGGCCAAGCCCTTTGACTTCAAAGGCTTTCACTTTGTTGCCAGCGGTCAGGGCGGTTACAACACCATGTCCCGCACGGTGGACCCGCGCCTGACGATGATGATTTCAAACACTTTTGCCGATGACAAGATCGGGGTGTTGGTATCGGCCGCCTATTCGCGCCGTACCGTTTATCAGGAAGGCTTTTCCAGCGTCCGCTGGACATCGCCCTATATCAACGGCGACAGCTGGGCCAACAGCAACCCCACCGTGACCGGCACGCCCGCCCCTTGTGGCGCGGCCAAGGTCACCGATTGCCTCTGGGCGCCGCGTCTGCCGCGCGCGGACTTTTTCGGCAATGACCAAAAGCGCCTGGGCGTGACCGGCTCGCTTCAGATCAAGCCGAACGACCGGATGCTGATCAGCTTTGACGCGCTTTATTCTCAGCTCGACAATGACCGTTACAGCTATAATTCGATGGAATGGCTGCTGACCCACGGCACGCCGGGCAATTATGTGGGCCAGACGCCTCTGTCCTTCACCGTCGCGCCCGATGGCAAGCAATTGGTGGCCGCATCCTTTAACGATGTGACGTCATGGTATGAAAGCCGCCATCAGACCTCGCTGTCCAAATTTCAGCAATATGTGCTGTCGGGCGATTATCGCATCACCGACAAGTTGAAGTTTGACGCCATGGCGGGCACCGCGCGTGATGCGGCGGACCGGACCGAGCTGCGCTTCTATGCCCGTTCGAGCCCGCATTACTACGCCTATGACTACACCGGCAATCCGGACGTGGCCAAGGTCAGCTATGGCAGCTATGATCCCAACAATACGGCCAATTATATCAATGCCCTGACGGCGGCCAATCGGCTCAACAATGTGGTGAAGGACAATTTCACCTCCAAGGCGAACCTGACCTATACCGACAATAAATTCAACGCGAAGATCGGCGTTGCCTATAACCGCCGCATGGTGCGCTACAGCGAAGCACAGGGCAATTTGCCCAGCTTTGTCCCTTCGACCTATATGAAGGCTTTCCCGATTGCCCATTTTGGCGATGGCGTCGCGACGGGCGGGTTGCCGACATTTGCGGTCATGGATTTCGATGCGATTTCTCGGTCCGGGCTGATTTCGTCGAATTATGCGGACAATACGGGGGCCGGTTGGACCGTGATCGAAAAGACGACGGGCGGCTTTGGTGAAGTTAACGGCGAAATTGACATCGGTAGCATGGTGCTGCGCGGCAATGCGGGTTTGCGTTATGTCCGCACCGATCTGACATCGCGGGCGGTGATTGCTGGCTCGCCGGTGCAGGTGGAGCGTTCCTATGGCAATTTCCTGCCTGCGGCCAATCTGGTGCTGAACATCACGCCGGATTTGCTGGCACGCTTTTCCTATGCTCGTTCGATGACGCGCCCCGGCCTGTCTTCGCTCAATATCGCCAGCCCGACATTCGAATATACGACGCGCACGGTGGGCAATCTGGGCAATCCGGAATTGAAGCCTTATCAATCGAATGACTTTGACATCAATGTCGAATATTATTTCGGCAAAGGTGGATTGATCGCGGTGGGGGCGTTCAAGAAGGATATTGTTACCTCGTTGACCAATTCGGTGGTGACCAAGGCGGTGCCACAGGAATTCTGGGCCGCGATCTATGCCGATCCGCGTTATAGCGCTTCCTATCAGGCCGATCCGGCCAAGGTGCCCTATACGTTCTTCACAACGGTCAATGCACCGGGCGGCAACAGCGTGAAGGGTTTGGAAGTCACGCTCAACGTGCCTTTCACCTTCCTCAAGGGCTTTTGGTCGAACTTTGGCTTCGCCTCGAACTATACCTATGTTTCGGCGCGGGATTCGACGGGTCTTTCGCCCAATTCGTATAATTTCACCGGCTATTATGACACCGGTAAACTTGGCGTCCGTGTTTCGATCAACAAGCGTGACGACTATCTGCTCAGCCAGCCCGGCGGCAATGGTCACGTTCAGGAACGCAAGTATGGTCCGACCCAGGTGGACTTCTCGGCCTATTACAATCTGACCAAGCGGTTGAGCCTGAATATTCAGGGCATCAATATCACCAATGAAAAGGAACGCATCTATGGCACCGGCGACGGTACGCAATATCTGACGCGGGAATTTACAAAGACGGGCGCACAATGGTTCGTGGGCGCGCGTTATCAGTTCTAAGGTCTGGTCCGGGTGTGACTCCCTAATACTCCCATATCCGGGCCGCAAAGGGGGCCGCCGGCGCGATCAAGCCGGCGGTCCCCGTCCTTGCATCAGGAGAAGTCTTTTTGCGCATTCCCATCGCCTGCCTGATGATGGCCGTCGCCATGCCCGTTGCCGCCCATGAAGTGGATGAAAGCTACAGCGTCTCGCGCCGCTTTGCCCAATATAGCGCGCAATATCCAGGGATCACATGGCCTGCGATAAGGCCGATGACGGGGCAGCAAATTCTGCTCGACCGCGTCTACAAATCGATGGGCGATCGCGATCTGTTGATCGACATTTTCCGGCCTGCTCGCCCGCGCGGCGTGGGGATCGTTTTGGTCCATGGCGGCGCATGGCGTTCGGGCGCGCGCAGCCATTTTCACCCCATCGCCAATCTGTTGGCGGCACGCGGCTATACGGTGTTCATCCCGCAATATCGCCTTTCCCCCGAAGCGCCTTATCCGGCCGGCACGCAGGATATTCACGACGCGATGGGCTGGGCGCGGGATCATGCCAAGGATTACGGCGTTCGCCCGGATCGCATTGCGCTGGGCGGGGCATCGTCGGGCGGCCAACTGGCATCACTGGTGGCCTATGGCGATGATCTGTTCGGCGGACGGGCGCGGCCCTATGCGTTGATCGACATGGATGGGGTGCTGGATTTCACCACGCCTGATGCGCTGAAATATGAAAATGCCGTCGGACCGGCGTCATCGGCGGCAAAATGGCTGGGCGGGTCGTTTGAGCAAATGCCTGACCGCTGGCGCGAAGCCAGCGCGGCCAGCCATGTCGGCCCCAATTCCCCGCCCACGCTGATCATCAGCAGCGGCAACCCACGATTTACGGAAGGCAAGGACAAGGTTCTGGCCGAACTGTCCCGTCATAAAATCCCGTCGCGCTGGTATGCTTTTCCAAAAGCGCCGCACGATATCTGGTTTTTCGATCCCTATCTGACCGTGACCGCTGATCAGATCGCCGCCTTCCTCCAATCCTTGCCGCAACGCTGAAAGAGATCATGATGCTGGCTCCCCTCCTTTTTGCCGCGACTTTGGTTGCCCCGACGCTCTATGAAGTTCGCCCGGTCTGCGGCGCGACCCGTGCCCCCTGCTATACGCGTATCCAATCCGCGCTGGACGCGGCGGCGCGGGACAAGAGTGATGACTGGATCACCATCCGCATCGCGGCGGGGGATTATCACGAAAAGCCGGTTATTGCGCGGCCCCGGCTGCGCATCATCGGGGCGGGTATGGCCAAAACCCGCATCCATTTCGGCGCGGTGGCGCAAACGGCCAAGGATTATCACCGCAATGGCTGGGGCACGCCAGGTTCGGCCACGCTGACCATCGATGCGGATCAGGTCGAGGTGAGTGAGGTGACCATTGAAAACACCTATGACTATCTGGCCAATGATCGCATCCCCTATGGCGATCCGGCGCGGATCGGAAACCCCCAGGCCGCGGCGGTTCTGTTCGACATTCACGCGGATCGGGTGTTGATGAACCGCGTCGCCATGCTGGGTTATCAGGATACGGTGTTCACCAATGGCGGGCGGGCTTTGGTGCAAAACAGCCTGATTGCGGGCAATATCGACTTCATCTTCGGCAATGGCCAACTGCTGATCGAACATAGCGAGATCCGCAGCCGCCCCCGCGCCCAGCCACCAGCGGCCGATGGGTTCCAATCTTATGTCGCCGCGCCCTCGACGCCCTTGTCGCAGCCGACCGGGATCGTCTTCTACGCCTCCCGCCTGACGCGAGAGAAGGGGGTGCCGGACGGCTCGATTGCCTTGGGGCGGCCATGGCATCCGACCACGCGCTTTGCCGATGGACGCTATGCCGACCCGGCGGCGGTGGGCATGGCGCTCTATATTGATTGTTTCATGGACCGGCATATCCACCGCGACCGCTGGACGACGATGAACGGCACATCGCGCGACGGGACGATGGCCACCGTCTTTCGCCCGCAGGATTCCCGCTTTGGCGAAGTGGGTTCCTATGGCCCCGGCGCAGGAACCGGGGGCGTCGCCGTCACATGGAAAAACGAGCGGACCTATGCTCAGATCCGCTCGCAATTCCTGTCTGGTTGGGCGCTTACAGGCAAATAAAGGCGTCGGCCTTTTCCGGCACGGCGGCGCTGCCGGGATCCTTGCGATGGGGCCGCGCGGGATAGGGGCAGAGCAGGCGTTCGCGTCCCGGCCATGGCGTGTCGGCCCCGGCGGTGGCGGTGATCGCGCCGGGCTTCACGCCCTTTTCGCGCCACGCCACCAATTGCGAGAAGATGTCGAACCGATCCGTCGCCGGACCGCCGCGCCCATGGTTCATCCCCGGCACGGGATAGAATTGCACGAACCGACCCGCGCCAGTTTTCTTCATGCCCTTCTCACGCTTGTTCACCGCATCCAGCCAACGCATCGTGTCGAGGATCGAGAACACCGGATCGCTGACCCCGTGGAACAGGATGATCTTGCCCCCGCGCCGCGTGAAGGGATCAAGATTGGTCGCATCGGCATGCATGAAATCGACCGGCGCTTCGTTAAGTGCGCCCCATTTCACATGGGCGGCGGCATAGGCTTCGTCGATATTGGCGTTCAGTGCATAGCGGGTGAGCGAGGTGACATCATCGGCCACATCGAGCGGAGGCGAGCGGAACACTGCCGAATTGGACGGCGCGCCAAGGCGCAGCAGCGCGCCATTGTTGGTGGCCGAGGCATAGCCGCCCATCTTCCAGATTCGCCAGCCCTGGGTCACGCCCTGCGCCGTCTTGGCGCCGATCCCGGCGTCCCATGCCCAATCGGAATAGACCGCCTTGCCATCGCTGGTCAGAGGCCCACCCATGACCTTGCGCATCGCCGCAATCTGCATCGGCAGCAGGCAGGAGGCGGTCTTGTCGATCACATTGTCGCTTTTGCACGCGATAGCCATCAATTCAGGCATGACCCGCGCCGTGGTGCAGGCGGTGAAATGCTCGATCATGCCGTCCTTTGTGCCGTCCAGCGCGTCGCAGGCCTTCAGGATCGCGCCTTGGGCCAGCAGGATGTCATCATCGCTCATCGCCTTGTTGACCAAGGGCAGGCCATCGGCGCCGATTTGACCCATCGCCTTGGCCACGGCGCCAAAGGCCTGACCATCCCACAATTGCGCGATGGAGGCATGGGCCAGATGGAAACCGGGATAGCCGATGAGCGCCGCGTCAAATTCGTTGGGGAAACGCTGGACGGCCATCATGGCTTCCTGTCCGCCCTTTGACCCACCGACGAAATAGGTGAAGGACTGCGGCTTGCCGTAATAGGCGCGGATCAGGGCTTTGCCTGCGCGGGCCACCGGGCCGATATAGCCAAAGCCGTAATTGTGGCGGGCGATGGCGTCATGGCCGAACGTAACGACGCCCTGGCGTGCGGGGTCATTGTTGACCGCATTGTCATGGCCCGAATCGGACGACACCACCGCATAGCCTTTGGCCAGAGCGGTTACGCCGGGCTGGCTGGAAAATCCGCCATTGGCGTCGCCAAGGAAACCGTCGGACCCGCCGCCGCCCTGAAACACAAAGCGACCGTTCCAATCCGTGGGCAGGCGCAGGTGGAATTTGATGGCATAGGTCTGGCCGTTGGCGCCCTGACGTTCCTGCATCTTGCCGATGATTTCGCAATGGGCGGGCATGGCGGGCGCGGGCGGCATCGGGCCGTTGCCCGTTGCCTGTGCCTGCGTTGCATCACGTAGCGCGGCCAGTGAGATTGTCGTTGTGGGATCTGGCATCGCCGCTTTGGCCAATGCGTTGCAATCTTGCGCTGCATGGGCGGCGCCCGTGCTGGCGGCCAGCATCATGGCCACGGCGATCGGGCGGTAAAGGGACAGGGTGGGCAGGGGCATGACCGATCCTCTCATGAAATATCTTTGATATGAGCTATGCAAAATAACATGTCTTGCACCAGCGGGACTTTGTATCGCATCGTAACAATTGGGCCCCGCTTGATGGCCGATTTACAGAGGCCTTTGATGGAAAATCCTTTATCCAATTTCCCCGGCTATCTGTTGCGACGCGCTTCAAAAAGCCGAATGAACCAATTGTCTCAATATCTTGAGCCATTGGGCATCGGGGTAATGGAAGGCTCGATCCTGACCCTGATTTCCCGCAATCCGGGCATTTCGCAGGCCGAATGCGGGCGGATGCTGTCTATCAAACGTCCCAATCTTAATCCGGTCATTCGCCGCTTTGTCGATCGGGGGCTGGTGGTCAGCACCAAAGGGCACGGGCGCATCCAAAGTTTGAGTGTGAGCACGCAGGGCGAGGAATTGGCGCGCAAGATCATGATGGAATTCGAGGCACATGAAGCGCGCCTCACTAATGCTGTGCCCGAAGAATTGCGTTCGCAACTTGTGCCTTTGCTGCGCGCGCTCTGGTGCCCTGATTAAACACTCCGGCAGGTCGGTTGACCTGCCGGAGGTTAGTCCAATCAGAACTTTTTGGTTACGCGCACACCATATTCACGCGGCGCGCCATACAGTTCGTTGCGGCCGCTTTGCCCGGCGACATAGAACTTGTTGGCCAGATTGGTGCCATAGACTTCGGCCTTCCACGTGCCCTTGTCCAGCGTGATGCTGCCCTGCCACAGGCCGCGCGCGTTGATCAGGTCCGTGCTGGTCTGATAGGTCGGATAGGCCCATTGCGAACCGATATAGGCATAACCAATGCGCGGGGTGATGACCATATCGTCGCCCATTTCGATGCGATAGGCCGCCGTCAGGTTCCACGTCCACTTCGGGCTATACAGGTTCGAGCCGCCGCTGGTGGTTACGCTAGTGCCGGCATAGTTGAAGCAGCGTGCCGCGTTGCTGCCGTTGCACTGGGGGAAGCCGTTGGAGGCGGCAGGCACCAGCCATTTGTTGATCAGGCTGAAGCCCGAAAGGTTGCTGTCAACATAGGACAGGCCGCCGTCGATCGACAGAGCGCTGAACTTGGCCTGGAAACTGGCTTCAAAACCCTTGATCTCCGAATTGGCCAGATTGACCACGCCGTTCTGACCCGATGCGGGATTGATCACGTCCATCTGAAAGTTGTTATACTTCATATAGAACGCGCCGATCTGCGTGCGCAGGTGACGGTTGAACAGCGTCGATTTCCAGCCCGCTTCGTAATCCATCACGGTTTCGGGGGCAAAAGTGCCCGTGGGCGGGTTGATGCCACCGTTCTTGTAACCGCGCGCCACAAAGGCATAGATCAGATTGTCGGCGTCAGGCTTGTAGTTCAGCGCGATCTTGCCCGTGGCGCGGCCATCGCTTTCGTGGCCGGTCTGTGGGGCAAGGACGGTGGCGCCCACCGGCGGATCGCCGATGATCATGGCCATGGTGCTGCCCGGCGCCGCGCTGTAAACGGCGTTTGATCCGGTCACTTCAAAGCGCGAATAACGCAGGCCCGCATCCACCGAGAGCTTTTCGGTCAGCTGATAAGTCGCCTGACCAAAGGCGCCCAGCAACAGTTTGCTGGTGTTGGGGTGGGGCAGGCTGGTGAAACCGCCATTTGTGCTGTTCCAGTTGCGCAGGTCGACCTTGTTGCGTTGCGCATATCCGCCGATGACATATTTGAACTTGCCCGTGTCGGGCGAGATGATGTTGATTTCCTGACTGTAAACGCGTTCGCGCACATTGTTGCCGCCCGCCAGCGAGGCGCGCGTGGTGAGCGATGTGGCGTCGGTGTCGCTGACAGCTGCCAGACGCTTGTTCTGATAGGCGGTGAGCGAACGCAGGGTCAGGCCGCCGGCAAATTCATACTTCAGTTCCAGCACCGTAGCGAAGGAGCGCTCGAAGTTAGAAACCGGCGTGTCAAAGCTGACGGTGAACGGCGTGTTGGTGCGGCCCGCGACATAGGGGTTGTTGGTCGCGGTCGTGTTGATCGGTTGCAGAGCAAAGCCGCCGGTCTTGCGCTGGGTGGCCTCGACCTTCACGTTGGCCTGAAAGCCGCCCGACTTGAAAAGGGCCTGAATACGGCCGTCGATTTCGGCCAGACGTTCGGGCTGGTTGCCCGCCGGGCCAACGTCCTTGAACCATGCGTCATGCTGGTTGAACAGGCCCGATGCGCGCACGGCAAACTTTTCGCCAAACGGCAGGTTGATCGCGCCATTGACGCCGACATTGTTGTAATTGCCGTAATTGCCCGAAATATAGCCGCTGGTTTCGCCCAGCTTGGGGCGTTGCGTCGTCAGATAGATTGCGCCGCCGGTCGAGTTCGCGCCCGACAGCGTGCCCTGCGGGCCGCGCAGAACTTCGGCGCCTGCCATGTCATAGAACTGGCCGTTCGACACGATGGGCGGCTGGAACACGCCATCGATATAGGTGGCCACGCCATTGGTCACCTGCGGCGAGCCGGAGGCAAGGCCGATGCCGCGGATGTTGAACGAATCGGTCACCCCCGAACGCGAGATCGTCAGGCCCGGCGCGGCGGTCTGGAGATCGATCGCGCGGGTGATCTTCTTGTCCACCAGCGCGTCGCCCGACAGCGCAGTCACGGCAATATTGACGTTCTGGACATTTTCACGGCGGCGCTGGGCGGTGACGACGATGTCCTTGTCTGCGGCGTCAACGGCGGGCTGATCGGCGGCAAAGGCGGGCGCAGCGGCCAGGCAGGAGGTGGCCAGCAATGCGGACGCGAGCCACGGTGCGACGCGGATAGTTTTCATATTTCCTCTCCAGATCCTCGGCGCGTTCGGGCGCCTGATAGTTATGCTATATAACATAATAATTCGGGCCGCCAAATCCCAAGCGATGGCGGCGATAAAATCGCGCGGTTTGTGCCATTTTCGTCACACCTGCGACGATGATGCATCAATTATCTCGATTGATTTGAAAAATTGAATGATCGGGGTAGTCTGACCACTATCATGTCGCGCACCCCCAGCCTTTCCAGCCTGCGCCTGTTCCTTCAGGTCGCCCGTTCGCTCAGCTTCAGCGAGACCGCGCGCATGGCCAACCTCTCGCAACCCGCACTCAGCCGGACGATCAAGTTGCTGGAAGAGGATCTGGGCGTCCGTCTGTTTGACCGCAATTCGCGCAATGTCCGCCTCAGCAGCGCCGGCGCCGCTTTGTTACCCACGGTCGAGCGCCTGACCGGTGATTTCGATCAGGCCTTTCGCGAATTGAAGCAGACGTTCGAGGGGCAAAGGGGGCGGGTCGTGGTCGGCGCCTTGCCATCGGTTGCGGCCAATCTCCTGCCTCGCGTCATCGCCGGATTCCGCCAGAGCCACCCCCATGTAGAGATCATCTTGCGCGAAAATCTGACATCGGGCCTGTATCAAAGCCTTCAGGACCGCCTGATCGATTTTGCCATTTCTATCGAGCCTCATGGACAGGCCGAGATCACCTTTACCCCGATGTTCGACGATGCCTGTGTGCTGGTTTGCCACGCGCGCGATGCGGATGCGATCCCCGATCCTGCGCCGTGGAGCATCTTTCGCGACATGCCCTTTATCGGGATGGAGCCGCGCAGCAGTGTCAGGATGTTGACCGATGCCGCCTTTGCCCGTGCGGATATTGTCACGCCCGCCCTGTTTGAATGTTCGCAACTGGCGACGGTGGGCGGGCTGGTCGCGGCTGGCCTGGGCGTATCACTCCTGCCGCAATCGACCTTGCCGCTGTTGTCCCATGCGGGGGACATCGCCTGGCGCGTGATGCAGGCGCCTGTGGCTTTGCGGCAAATTGGCGTGTCGCGGATGGAGGGGCGCACGCTATCGCCCGCTGCTCTGGCGTTTTTCGAAGAATTGATGCATATGGCTGATGGAAAGATAGAATAAGTCTAATTGTTGCATCAATGGATTTGCGGCATGGTGGATCGGCATAAAAACTGATCGAAAGAGAGAGGATCATGCTCGCAACTGTGGCTGCGGCCACTATTCTGGGGTTGTTGGCCGCAATCCTGTCACAGCGGGTGTCGCCGCTGGTGGCGCTGATCCTTGCGCCGGTGCTGGGTTGTCTGGCCATTGGCGGCGCGGCGCATATGCCCGCCTATATGATCGCGGGCATCACGCGGATCGCGCCGGTCGCGGGCATGTTCGTCTTTGCCATTCTTTTTTTCGGCCTTCTGACCGATGCAGGTGTGCTTAAACCTCTTGTGTCGGGCGTTTTGCGCGCCGTGGGCAAGGATCCCAAGCGTATTACCGTCGGCACGGCCTTGCTGGCCTTGCTGATCCATCTCGATGGTTCGGGGGCGGTTTGCTTTCTCATTACAATCCCTGCGCTTCGCCCGCTTTATGATGAGTTGGGGATGGATCGCCGCGTGCTGGCCTGCACCGCATCGATGGCGGCAGGGGTCAATTTCCTGCCATGGACTGGGCCAACCCTGCGTGCAGGTTCTGCGCTTAAAATGCCGGTCAGTGAAATCTTCACCCCCATGATCGCGGTGCAGGTGGTGGGCCTGATCTTCGTCTTCGCGGTTTCGTGGTGGCTGGGCCTGCGCGAAGAACGCCGCCTTGGCCTGCGCGGGGCAAGCGTTGGTTCATACGCTGTTGAAGCACCCCCGTTGCCCCGCTTCTTCTGGATCAACGCTGCCCTCGCGTTGATCGTGGTGGGCGTGATGGTGTCGGGCAAGGTTGAACCCGTGGTGGTCTTTATGATCGGCACCGCGCTGGTCCTGCTGCTGAACTTTCCCTCGCCAGCGGTGCAGAGGGAGAGGATCGAATCCCACGCCGGGGCGGCCTTGCAGATGGTGGGCGTGTTGATGGCGGCGGGCGTGTTCACCGGCATTATGAATGAAAGCGGGATGATCAAGGCCATCGCCACGGCCGCAGCCGGGCATATGCCTGCCGCGCTTGGGCCGCATCTGCCGCCTATCGTTGCGGTTCTGGCCATGCCGCTCAGCCTGATCTTTGATCCCGACAGTTTCTATTTCGGTGTCCTGCCCGTGCTGGCCGAGGTGGCCCATCAATTCGGCTTGCCCCCCGTACAGGTCGCGCAGGCCGCATTGCTGGGGCAAATGACAACCGGTTTTCCGGTCAGCCCTCTGACCCCGGCGACATTCCTTGTCGCGGGCCTGTCGGGCGTTGAATTGGCCGCGCATCAGCGGTTTGCCATTCCATGGCTGTTTGCCGCCTCGCTGGTGATGACGCTGGCCGCACTGGCTTTGGGAGTTTTTGCGCTTTGACCCGTTCGACCTTGCGTATTGGCGCCGGCGCCGGATTTTCGGGGGATCGGATCGAACCCGCGCTGGACCTGCTGGAACATGGCGATCTTGATTACCTGGCCTTTGAATGTCTGGCCGAACGAACCATCGGTCTGGCGCAAGCGGCGCGGGCGGCGGACCCGGAGGCGGGTTTCGATCCCTTGCTGGAGGCGCGGATGCGCCGCGCTTTGCCGCTGGCCGCGCCGCGCGGGGTGCGGATCATCACCAATATGGGCGCGGCCAATACGCTGGGTGCCGCGCGCAAGGTGACCCAGATTGCCCGCGAACTGGGCCTTGCCGGTTATCGTACAGCGGCGGTGATGGGGGACGATGTGCTCGACCTCGTTCTGGCGGGGGATTATCCGCTGATCGACCGTCCGGGCACCAGCCGCGATCTGGGCGATGCTATTGTCTCGGCCAATGCCTATCTGGGCGCGCAGGGCATCGTCATGGCGTTGGAGCAAGGCGCGGATACGGTCATCACCGGGCGCGTGTGCGATCCGGCATTGTTTCTTGGCCCACTGGCCCATGAATTCGGATGGTCCTTTGATGATTGGACCATGCTGGGGCAGGGGACGGTGATCGGCCACTTGCTGGAATGCGCAGGGCAGGTTTGCGGCGGCTATTTCGCCGATCCGGGGGAGAAGGACGTGCCCGATCTGGCGCGGCTTGGCTTTCCCTATGCCGATGTGGCCCGCGACGGCACGGCCATTCTGGGCAAATTGGCGGACAGCGGCGGTCGGCTCGACACGATGACGGTGAAAGAGCAATTGCTCTACGAAATCCTTGACCCTGCGGCCTATCTTCAGGCCGATGTCAGCGCCGATTTCCGCGACGTGGGCATTGAACAGATCGGCCCCGACCGGGTTCGTGTTTCCGGTGGCAAAGGCGCGCCTGCGCCCGACACGCTGAAAGTCTCGATTGCCTATCACGACGGCTATGTCGGCGAAGGGCAGATTTCCTATGCCGGTCCGGGTGCGGCCGCGCGGGGGCGACTGGCGATTGAGATCGTGCAGGAACGTTTGCGCATTATCGGCGCGCAGGTGGACGAATTGCGTTGCGACCTTATCGGCATGGATGCGGTGGACCGGCGTGGCCGTGGCGCAGAGCCAGCCGAAGTCCGGGTCCGCATCTCGGCGCGAACCCCCAGCGCGGCGGCCGCCGCGGCCATCGGCGCAGAGGTTGAGGCCCTGTACACCAACGGGCCGATGGGCGGGGGCGGCGTCACACGTTCGGTGCGCAAGGTGCTGGCGGTGGCCTCAACCCTGATCCCCCGCGCGTTGGTGCAAACGCGCGTTCATATGGAGATTGCCTGAGATGGCCGGAATTTTGCGCGACATTGCCCATGTGCGCACGGGCGATAAGGGCGACATTTCGCAAATCGCCGTCATCGCCCTGCGCAACGAGGATTACCCGCGATTGATCGCGGCGGTAACGCCAGAAAGGGTCGCGGCCCATTTGCCGGGTCTGAACCCGCGCGTGATCCGGCGCTATGAACTGCCGTCGCTGGGTGCGGTCAATCTGGTTCTGGAGGGGGCGTTGCAGGGCGGCGTCACCCGTTCCCTATCGCTTGACGCGCATGGCAAGACGCTGGGCGCGCAATTGCTCGACCTTTCCCTTTTGCCGGAGTGATCCGATGATGAAGCCTTTGCGTTACGCGCTGTTGGGTGCGACGATCCTTGCCACCGCGCCCCATGCCGCCGATGCGCGCCTGACGCGGATCGAGGTGGAAAAGACAGCCGCCGACAAACCCGGCTATGAAACCGTCAGCGGCCGTTTTTATGGCGAGGTCGCGCCCAATGACCCGCATAACAGCATCATCACCGATATTGCCGCCGCGCCCCGCAATGCCAAAGGCATGGTGGAATATTCGGCCACCTTTGCCATTACCCGGCCCATCGGGGGCAGCGATATGCTGTTTTATGACGTGCCCAATCGCGGCAATATCCTGCGCGATCCGGAAACGCTGAACTATGTCCGCGTCGTGTCCGGTTGGCAGGGGGATTTGCCCGAGGACGCTGGTTTGCAAACCGCCCGCGTGCCCGTGGCCAAGGGGCTGACCGGGCCGGTACTCGCGCGCTTTGTCGATATGCCTGTGGGCAGCGTCAGCCTGCCCATCACCGGCAGCATCGGGCGCCCGACCCCGCGTCCCGTTCCGGTTTCACTTGACACGACCAAGGCGCGATTGATGCGGCTTGCCGGAGACAGCGCTCCGCCCGAAGATATCAAGCCGACGGATTGGGCCTTTGCCGATTGTCGCACCGCGCCTTTTCCCGGCACGCCCGATCCGACGCGGATTTGCCTGCGTGGCGGGTTTGATCCCAAATTTGCCTATACGCTTGCGTATGAAGGCAAGGATCCGCTGGTTTTGGGGCTGGGTTTTGCCGCGACGCGCGATCTGGTCGCGTTTTTGCGTCATGCCGACCATGATGATGCGGGCCACCCCAATCCGGCGGGCAAGATCCGCTATGCCGTTGCCAGTGGTACGTCGCAGTCGGGCAATTATGTCCGCACCTTCCTCAATCTGGGCTTTAACGCCGATGAGCAGGGGCGGCGGGTGTTTGATGGCGTGAACCCCAATATCGCGGCGCGGCATGTTCCGCTCAACCTGCGTTTTGGCGTGCCGGGCGGGGCGGCGGGCCTGTTCGAACCGGGCAGCGAGGGGACATTATGGTGGGCGCCCTATCACGATCGCGCGCGGGGCAAGGGGGGGACGAGTTTCCTTGACCGCTGCCACGCCAGCAAGACCTGTCCCAAGGTGGTGGAGACTTTCGGTTCGGCCGAATTCTGGGGCTTGCGCATGTCGCCCGGTTTGATCGGGACCGATGGGAAGCGTGATCTGCCTTTGCCGCCCAATGTCCGTCGCTATTACTTCCCCAGCACGACCCATGGCGGATCGTGGAGCGGAGGTTTTCCGGTGGGCGGCGATCCGACGCCGCCGGGATGTGTTCTGTCGGGCAATGCAATTTCCTCGCTGGAAAGCCTGCGGGTGGCACAGAAGATGTTGGTGGCCTGGGTCAAGACGGGCAAGGCGCCTTTGCCCAGCCGTTATCCCACGATCAAGGGCGGCGATCTGGTGCAGGCCAAGGCAGGCCTGATGGGATGGCCCGATATTCCCGGCGCGCCTGTGCCCGATGGCAAACTCAATTCGCTGCTCAGCTATGATTTTGGGCCGGGGTATAACACCTATGACACCAGCGGCGTGATCTCGCGCCAGCCACCGCGCGTGCTGGGTGCCTTGCCGCAGCGGGTGCCGCGGGTGAATCGTGATGGCAATGAAACGTCGGGCGTACCGGCTGTCGCGCTTCAGGTTCCGTTGGGTACGCATCTGGGCTGGAACGTAAAGGCGGGCGGCTATGAGGCAGGGGGCGGTTGCGGCTTTGCCGGAGGTTTCATCCCCTTTGCACGCACCAAGGCGGAAAGGCTGGCAAAGCACGATCCGCGCCTGTCGCTTTCGGAGCGCTATCACGACCATGCCGGTTTTGTTGCCGCCGTGCGCAAGGCAGTGGCGAAACAGAAGGCCGCAGGATGGCTGCTGGCGGTCGATGGCGACAGGCTGATCGCGCAGGCAGAGGCAAGTAAGGTGCTGATCGACTGAAATAATTCTTTCGGTGGAATATGTTGGCCGCTGCGCACTTGTTTGCGTGGCGGCCTTTTTCTTGGCGAATCTGCCTATTTGATAACCCATACGCATCAATCAATCAGAATATTATATTTCCGTTCTTGAACCAATTCGGCCATCCTTGCCCCCAGAAATTGGAAAGCCCCGCCGAAGGGGAAAACAGGGACCAAGAGGCTGCACCGAAAGGACAGGATCACGCCGTTGATGGCGCGTTTGACTGTGCCCGTCTGCATTCTCGCTCCTCGTTCGGCGCGGTGTTCAGGGAGGGCGAAATCATGAATTTATCGACACGAGCGCTATTGATGGGCGGCTTGTCGGGGCTGGCATTGGTGGGCGCAGCGCCGGTCGCCGCGCAGGATGCCGCGCCAGCCAAGGTGCAGGACATTATCGTCACCGGTTCCTATCTGGGCAATGTGCGGCAGGAAGATCGCGCCTCGCCCATTGTTTCGGTGGACAGCAAGGCGCTGGAAAAGACCGGCGTGGCCTCGATCGGCGATCTCACGCGCTTTATTCCGCAGAACGTCGGATCGACAGGTGGGATGCAGGATCTGCAAAAGGGTGGGGCGGACACGCGTGACACGCGCTCGGCCAATCTGCGCGGGCTGGGTTCGGGCGCGACGCTGGTGCTGCTCAACGGGCGCCGTGTGACGCCGCAGGCAGGTGATGGTTATGTGAACCTCAACTCGCTGACGCCTGATATTGCGGTCAATCGGGTTGAAACGGTGCTGGATGGCGCGTCATCTACCTATGGTGCGGATGCGGTGGCGGGCGTGTTCAACCTGATCACCAACACCAAATTTTCCGGCGTCAAAATGTCGGCGCAATATATCAGCATGGACAAATCGCCCGCCTGGAATGTGCAGGCGATGGTCGGTCTTGGCAATGACCGCATCCACAGCGTGTTTTCGGCCAGCTATCGTTTTCAGGACAATCTGCAGAACGGCGACCGCGCTGTTACCAATTTCTTCAACGCTTCGACCACCGGCTATCCGGGGCGCTTCGTCCTTTATGGCCGTCCGCAGACCAGCACCGGCGGTGATGTTATTATCAACGGCAACAATTATTCGACGCTCTATGACGCCAACAAGGCGTCGAACGGTACGTTGACGGTTGTTGACCCCAATTGCGGTGCGCAGGGCACGTCGAGCCGCTATCTGCCCACAGGCGGCGCGACGTTTGGCCTTGGCAATTGCGCCTATTCCTATCAGGCGCAAAACCCGATCCGGCCCCAGTCGAAGAGCCTGAACATCCACAATGACACGACGTTTGAAGTCGCGCCCGGCCATACGATCTATGCCGAGCTGAGCTATTACCATCAGGATTCCAGCCGTTATGGCGTGCCCTCCTATGCCCAGACGCATAATGGCGCGACCCCGCCGTTGATGCCGGCCAGCAATCCGTATAACCCGTTCGGCGTGACCATCGGCTTTCTGGGCCGTGCGATTGGTGCACAGGGTTTTGCGGGCGGATATCAATATCGCGTGATGCGCGACACCGTGAACCAGCAGCACTATGTGCTGGGCGCGCGGGGCAAGCTGTTCAATGACTGGAAATACGCGGTGTCGGCCACCTATTCGGGCAGCCATACGATCGCCCGCGATAAAGACACCGACATGAACCTGTTTCAGGCCGCGCTGAACGGCTATGGCGGGCCGAATTGCAACATTCGATTCAATGGCGCAGGTTCGGGCGCAAGTGCAGGCGTTGGCAATTGCCTGTATTACAGCCCGTTTCAGGCGGACAATGCCAAGCAGGACGCCTCGCTGCTCTATAACCTGCAAACCGACGAATTTTCCGATTACAAGAACGAATATTTTGTGGGCGAGGCGGTGGTCAATGGCTCGCTGGCCACGATCAACGGGCACAGCCTTGATGTTGCCGTGGGCGTTCAGGCGCGCAAGGAAAAATCGCGTGGGATCTATTCGGATCTGCTGCTTTCCGGCTTTGGCGGTTTCATCGGTCCGGCCCGCAACTATTCCTATACGCGCAATGTCAAAAGCGCCTTTGTCGAGGCCAATTACGAGGTCATCGACGGGTTGAACATCAATGCGGCGGCGCGTTATGAAGATTACGGCGGCTTCAATTCCACCGCGCCCAAGGTTGCGGTCAACTGGCGGGTGCTGCCGCAAATCTCGCTGCGCGGTTCGATGAGCCGGGCGTTTCAGGCCCCCGCAATTGCCAACAGTTCGAACGCCCTGATCAGCACGGGCGTGGGCAATATTACCGATCCCAAAGACGGCACCACCACATTCCGCACCATCGCCACCTATGGCAACCCGAACCTGAAGCCGCAGACGGCGGATGTGTTCAACTTTGGCGTGACTTTCCTGCCCGTGTCCAAGATGCGGCTGTCGGTCGATTTCTGGCAGTTCAAATATAACAACCAGATCCAGACCCAAGGCGCGCAGGCGGTCATCAGCGCCAATCCGAATTCCAGCGCGGTCATCCGTGACACAACGACGGGTTCGGCCCAGACCATCAACGTCACCAGCTTTAACGCGGCCAGCGGCACCAAGACGTCGGGCATCGACGTTGCCGCGCAATATCGCTTTAACGTCGGCAAGGTGGATGTAACCTTGCGCGATGCGGTGACCTATCTGCTGAAATATGACATTGATACGGGCGGTACGGTCTATGATGGCATCGGCTATCGCAATGCCTTTAACCAGTCGCCCGGATCGGCCTCTGCCGCGCCGCGTTGGCGCAGTGTGGCTGGCGCTGACTTTGCCTATGGCAGCCATGATCTGTCGATCACCTGGCGCTATACATCCGGCGTGCTGGACGATTACGCGCTGAATCTGGGCGCAACTCCGACCGATCGGATCAAGGCGTTTTCGGTCTTTGACGTCCAATATACCAAGACGTTTGGCGCCGATGATCGCTACACATTGACGGCGGGCATGATCAACGCCTTTGACACGGCCCCCGGCTTTGCCAAGTTCAACGGCTATCTGCCATCGATCTCGGACCCGTTTGGGCGACAAATCTATGCCAGGGTCGGCGCGAAATTCTGATAATGGAAGGGGGCGTGAGGTATTCCTCGCGCCTCCTATTCCGCCTCGGCTTCGAGCAAGGCGCGGATGGCCTGCAATTGCGCGCGTTTTTCCAGCGAAATTTCGGGATATTGCGGGTTCAGCCCTTCGAGTGCATCCAGCACGATCTGCGATACGATCAGCCTTGCGTTCGCCTTGTCATCGGCGGGCACGACATACCATGGCGCCTCTTTGGTGCTGGTGGCCTCCAGGCATTCCTCATAGGCGTGCCTATATTGTTTCCAGAATTTGCGCTCCTCGATATCGGCGGAGGTCAGCTTCCAGTTTTTATGCGGTTCGTCGATCCGGGCCAAAAAGCGCTGGCGCTGTTCTTCCTTGGAAACATGCAGAAAAATCTTGACGATGCGGGTGCCGTTGACATACAAATGACGCTCAAAATCGCGGATGGAGCGATAGCGGTCCTGCCATAATGCATCGCCCAAAGCGGCATCCGGTCCGATCTCGGCTTCCAGATCATGACGGTGGACCTTCACCACCAAAACGCCTTCATAATAGGATCGGTTAAAGATCCCGATCTGCCCCCGCTCTGGCAATTTGTCACAGGCGCGCCACAGGAAATCATGTTCCAGTTCGGTCGTGCTGGGGTGTTTGAAACTATAGACCTGACAGCCCTGCGGATCGACGCCGGACATGACGTGGCGGATGACGCCGTCTTTGCCCGCGGCATCCATCGCCTGAAAAATGAACAGCAAACCGTGCCGGTTGGCGGCGTAATGACGCCTTTGCAGATCGGTCAAGCGCGCGACATGATCGGCCAGGATCGCCTCGTAATCCTCTTTGGAACGATAGGCTGGTTTGACCTTGGTCTTGCGCTTTTTCAGATCAACCGATTTGCCCGGCGTAACGCGAAAGGTTTTGAGGGCAATTTCCATCGATCCATCTCCGAGCCTGCCAAAGGGTTGGCACTCTATGCGCCTTGAAACGGCGGGGGAAAAGATCGGTTGCGTGAATCAGTGGCGGGCTTTTGATTCATTTTCCTCGTTGGACAGCGCGCGCGCCCTTGCGGGATAGTTCACCCATGCCAACAGATGACACGACACAGCCATGTTCGATCAGCCTGCGGGCGGTCAATCCTGCGCGCAACATTGCCCGCCATTATCAGATCGAATTGAGCAGGGATCTGTTTGGCCTGTGGGTGGTGGATTGCCGATGGGGGCGTATTGGCACGGTGGGGCGGGCGCGGCGCGTTTCCTTCCAAGAACCGGCACAGGCACAAGCCTATATGCAGGGGTTGATCCGCCGTCGCATCGCGGCGCGGCGGCGGATCGGTGTGCCGTATCAAATGTTTGCGGATTGACGGCCTCAGACCATCGCCATCAGGCTGGCATTGCCGCCCGCCGCCGTGGTGTTGATCGAGATTGTCTGTTCCTCCACCAGCCCGTCGGGGCGATAGGCGCCTTCATCATCGGCATATTGCACCAGAGGAATGGCGCCATGCATGGCCGCGATGCGGGGCATCCATACAGCCGGTTCCAAACCTCGTTCGATCAGAATCGCGGCATAGGGGTTCGTTTCGGGCAGGGCGGAAACCACCCGCAGGGCATCCGTCATTTCAAAAGGCAGCTTTGGTTTTCCCAGCCCCAACCACAGAAAATCGACACGATTGCCCGCGCTTAACGCGGCGGCCAATTGTCCAACCAAACCCTCCTGCGTTTGCGCGATGGCCAGAACATGGCCGCGCGGATGAAGCGTATAGAGATTGCGTTCTCCCACTGGTCCCGGCAATTCGCCGCCATGGCCCAGCAGGCATTGTGCGATGGCTTTGCGGGCCAAAGCGGCCATGGCGCGATCACCGATCTGCTCGATCCAATTGAGGCAGAGTTGGCCCATGACATCTGGTTTCGGATGGCCGGGCAGGCCCATGCTGGGCATGGCGCGGACCAGACGGCCCAGATAGAGCGGCCCGCCCGCCTTTGGCCCCGTGCCCGACAGGCCGCGCCCGCCAAAGGGCTGCACCCCCACCACCGCACCAATCGTGTTGCGGTTGACGTAAACATTGCCGACCGCAATCCGCCCGGTCACGTCGGCAATGGTTTCATCCAATCGGGTGTGCAGGCCAAAGGTCAACCCATATCCCGTCGCATTGATGGCATCGACCACACCGCCCAGATCATCCCGGTCAAAGCGCAGGACATGCAGGACAGGGCCGAACACTTCCCCACCGATTTGCGCAATATTGTCGATTTCGATGATGGTGGGGGCGATGAAACTGCCGTGGCTGGTATCGGCGCTCAAGTTAGCCTGCCATATCGCGCATCCCTCACCGCCCAGGCGGTCGACATGGGCATGGATAGCATCGCGCGCTGCTTGCGTGATCACCGGGCCGATGTCGGTGGACAGGCGATCCGGATTGCCGACCTTCAATTCGGCCAGCGCGCCTTTGAGCATCGCGATCTGACGATCGGCAATATCCGATTGCAGCGCCAGAATGCGCAGCGCCGAACAGCGTTGCCCCGCGCTGTCAAAGGCAGAGGCGATGACGTCCGCGGTGACTTGTTCGGCCAGAGCCGAGGAATCGACGATCATCGCATTCTGACCGCCGGTTTCCGCGATCAGTACGGCGGGCGGCCCATCATGGCCCGCCAATTCGCGCTGGATCAGCTTGGCCACATGCGTTGATCCGGTGAACAGCACGCCCGCCACATCGGGATGCGCGACCAAAGCCGCCCCGATATCGCCGGCACCGGGGAGCAATTGCAGCACTTCGACTGGAACGCCTGCTTCATGCAGGATCTGCACCGCCTGTGTTGCGATCAACGGCGTTTCCTCGGCGGGTTTGGCCAGTACGGGGTTGCCCGTCACCAAAGCAGCCGCGATTTGGCCGATGAAAATCGCCAGCGGGAAATTCCATGGCGAGATGCAAACGACGGGGCCGATGGGGGCCTGTGCCTGCGTCAGGCTTGCGCGGGCCTGCTGGGCGTAATAGCGCAGGAAATCCACCGCCTCTCGAATTTCGGCAATGGCATTTGCCGGGGATTTGCCCGCCTCGCGGATGATCAGGTCCAGCAGCGGCCCCATTCGTTCGGTCAACAGATCGGCGGCGCGGTCCAGAATATCGGCGCGATGGTCTGTGGGAACCTTGCTCCAGCTTTCGCCCCCACGCTTTGCTACGCCGAAAGCCATGGCGACATCACGGCCCAGCGCAAAACTGGCCTGTCCCACTATATCGCGGCGATCGGCGGGATTGCGGACATCCAATTGCGGGCGCACGGCTGAAAGGCCGGGGATCATCGGAGCGGCACGCCATTCACGGGCGGAACTGGCCACGAGATCCTTGGACAGGGCCGCCAGCACGGTTTCGCTGGCCAGATCAAGGCCCTTGGAATTGCGCCTTTGTCCGTAAAGCTGTGACGGCAAGGCCACCACCGGATGGGGCGAGCCAAAGGGTGAAATAGCGCGGGCTTCCTCTGCCGGGGCCTTGGCCAGATCCTCCGGGGCCAGCGATTCTTCCCAGATGCGGTGGACAAAGGAAGAGTTAGCGCCATTTTCCAGCAGGCGCCGCACCAGATAGGCCAGCAGCGTTTCATGCGTGCCCACCGGGGCATAGATGCGGCAGGGACGGTTCAATTTTGCCGCACCCACGACTTCTTCATACAAAGCCTCGCCCATGCCGTGCAGGCATTGGAATTCCCAATCACCGATTTTGAAATCTTGGCCCGCCAGATGATAGATCGTGGCCAAAGTCTGGGCATTATGGGTGGCGAATTGGGGGAAGACCGCATCGCGCGCTCCCAGCAATTTGCGCGCGCAGGCGATATAGGACACGTCCGTGTGAACCTTGCGCGTATAGACGGGGAAATCCTCCAGCCCCTCGACCTGCGCCTTTTTGATCTCGCTGTCCCAATAGGCGCCCTTGACCAGACGGACCATGATGCGGCGTCCAGCGCGGCGCGCCAGATCAATGATCCAGTCAAGGACATAGGGACACCTTTTGCCATAGGCCTGAACCACAAAGCCCAGACCGTTCCAGCCCGACAGGTCCGGGTCCAAGGCCAAAGCCTCCAGAATATCGAGGCTCAGTTCCAGCCGGTCCGCTTCCTCGGCGTCGATGTTCAGGCCGATGTCATAGGTCCGCGCCATCACCGCCAGAGCTTTGACGCGGGGCAGGAGTTCGGCCATCACGCGATCCTGCTGCGCGCGGGAATAGCGTGGGTGCAGGGCGGACAATTTGATCGAGATCCCCGGACCAGCATAAATGCCGCGCCCATTGCTGGCCCGCCCAATCGCGGCCAAGGCGTTTTCATAGTCGCGTATATAACGCGCCGCGTCCTGCGCCGTGGTCGCCGCCTCGCCCAGCATGTCATAGCTATAGGCAAAGCCCTGCGCCTCCAGTTTGCGGGCGCGTTTGAGGGCGGCGTCAATCGTTTGGCCGGTGACGAATTGTTCGCCCATCAATTCCATCGCCAGATCGACCCCGCGCCGGATCAGCGGTTCGCCCGCCCGCGCAATCAACCGAGTCAGCGCCGCACCAAGCGACGCCTCGCTATTGGCGCCGACAAGGCGGCCTGTGACGATCAGGCCCCATGTCGCGGCATTGACAAAGAATTTGCGCCCGCCGCCCAGATGCGATTGCCAATCGCCCCCCGCGATCTTGTCACGGATCAGCGCGTCACGGGTGGCATTGTCGGGAATGCGGAGCAAAGCTTCGGCCAGACACATCAGGGCGACGCCTTCCTGACTGGAGAGCGAATATTCCTTGACCAGACCTTCGACACCGCCGCGTTGTCCCTTGGCGCGCAGGGCGCGGACCAGATCCGTTGCGGTTGCGGCGATCACGGGGCGTACCGTTTCGGGCGCGGTGGCGGCCTCGATCAGGGTGCCGACGCATTCGGTTTCTGATCGGCGGGTGGCGGCGGTGATCGCCTGACGCAGGATGCTGGGCGCGCCAAGGGCGCGGGCGAAATCGGCGAACGGGGCGCGGCGGGCCAAAGCGTCAGTCATGGATCAATTTCCGTCTATCAAGGGACGGCGTCATTCTATTGTATCGTTCTTAGGCGGTTCGACCAAAATTGGCTTTCATGTGGTGCAGATTGGATAAATATGAAGCAATTTTTAGGTCAACCGTAAGGCATAGTTATGGAAATCAGCCAAATCGATCACATCGACCGTAAAATTATCGAGGAATTGCGCGTGGATGCGCGCCTTTCGATAACTGAACTGGCCCGCCGCGTGGGGCTGTCCAAGACGCCTTGCCAGATTAGACTCAAACGACTGGTCGATGATGGTTATATCCGCGGCTTTCGCGCCGTGATCGATCCGGGCAAGCTGGGCGTGGGCCATATCGCCTTTGCCGAGGTCAAGCTGTCGGATACGCGCGAAAAAGCGCTGGAGGCATTTCGCCGCGCCGTCCTGCTGGTTGAGGAAGTGGAGGAATGCCACATGATCGCCAGCAATTTTGACTATCTGCTCAAAGTGCGGACGGCCGATATCATGGCCTATCGCACGGTGCTGGGCGAAAAGATCTCCAGCCTGCCGCATGTGGCCAGCACATCGACCTTTGTGGTGATGGAAACGATCATCGATTCGGTAACCTGAGCCAGCGTGGCATCAGCATAGAGGCGAGGATTTCCGGCGAGAATGCTGTTTCAGAGCCGTTTAACGGAACCCCCTTGTTCGCCATGATACTTGTGTTTAAACATGGAACAAGCGGGATAAAGCAACCTCCCGGTCAGGCGCCAGCCCAAGTGTTGCCTTCTCCATCCTGCATTTGCGGGAGGAAAGGTATTGGACGGATTGATGGCGGAACCTGCGAAACTTCCCGATTTTCTTGAATTGGTCCGTGTTTCGGCGCGCATTGGTTGTCTCAGCTTTGGCGGGCCTGCGGGACAGATCGCGCTGATGCATCGCGAAATTGTCGATGAACGCGGCTGGATCAGCGAGGAGCAATATCTCCACGCACTCAATTTCTGCCACCTCTTGCCAGGGCCAGAGGCGCAGCAACTGGCCATCTGGATCGGGTGGAAATTGCATGGCATCCGCGGCGGTCTGGCGGCTGGCCTGTTGTTTGTCATTCCGGGTGCATTGGTAATTTTGGCGCTGTCGATGCTTTATGGCGCGGCGGCGCATCTTTCGTGGTTTGCCGCGCTGTTTCTGGGCATCAAGGCGGCGGTTCTGGCCGTTGTGGTGCAGGCCGTGCTGCGCTTGGCGGGGCGGGCTTTGGGCACACCATTTCGCAAGGGCGCGGCCTTTGTGTCCTTCATCGCGCTTTTTTTGCTGAACGCGCCTTTTCCGCTGGTCATCATCGGGGCCGGGGTGATCGGCTGGGGCGTGGCACGCTGGCGACCGGGCTTGCTGGGGTTAAAGTCGGGCATGGAGGTGCCGCCTGCGTCCCCCCGACCTTGGAAACATACGATTCTGGCGGTCTCTATCGGCGCTGTTGCCTGGGTTGCGCCCATGCTGGCAGTGTTGACCTTGTTGGGCCGTGATCATGTGTTGTGGCGGGTTGGGCTGTTCTTTTCCAAACTGGCGGTTGTGACATTTGGCGGGGCCTATGCTGTGCTGGCCTATATGGCGCAGCAGGCGGTTACGGCGCAGCACTGGTTAACGGCAAAGGAAATGGCCGATGGATTGGGGCTGGCCGAAACGACGCCCGGCCCGTTGATCATGGTCACGCAATTTGTCGGCTATCTGGCCGCGTTTCGCGCGCCTGCGCCTTTTACGCCGATGGTGGCCGGTCTGTTGGGCGCGGGTTTGACCACATGGGTCACTTTCGCGCCTTGCTTCCTGTGGGTTTTTGCTCTGGCCCCATGGATTGAAAGGCTGGAACATGCGCAATTGCTGAAAGGGGCGCTGGCGCTGGTGACTTCGGCGATTGTCGGGGTGATCGCCAATCTGTCGGCATGGTTTGCCTTACAGGTGCTGTTCCACGATTTGCGCGCTGTCGCATGGGGACCAATCAGCCTTGGCGTGCCGGTGGTGGGCAGTTTTGATTGGCGGGCGGGCCTGATTGCGGCATGTTCGGCATGGGCGATCATCGGGCGCAAATGGAACGTCATTTCCGTTCTGGCGTGTGCCGCCGCATCGGGTTGGTTGTTGTCGCAGATTGCATAAGAGGAGGGTGTCGATGACCGAACTATCCCGCCGCAACGCTTTGGGCAGCATCGCCCTTGGCATAGCCGCCGCCGCCGCGCCGATGGAGGGGATGGCGCAATCCGTTCCTGCCCCTGCGTTTGCCGGTGGACATCAACCAAAACCACTGGGGTTTGATCCGGCGAAACTGGCGGGTCTGTCGGAAAGGCTGATCCGGTCGCATTGGGAAAACAATTATCAAGGCTCGGTCAAGGCGCTCAACATGGTGGAGGGGCGCCTTGCCGCCGCCATGGCGGACAAGGATCTGCCGCCGGTCATTTATGGCGATCTGAAGCGCGAGGAATTGCATCGGACCGGATCGGTGATCCTGCATGAACTCTATTTCGAACAATTGGGCGGCGATGGCGTGGCCAAAGGCGACATCCGCGATGCTCTGGCCAAAAGCCATGGCAGTTTCGATGCGTGGGAGGCCGAATTCCGGCGCACCGCCATGGCATTGGCGGGCGGATCGGGGTGGTGCATTCTGGCGTATAATCAATACACACGGTCGCTGCATAATTATTGGGCATGGGATCACACCAACGGGCCGGTGACGGGTGTGCCGCTGTTGGTGCTGGACATGTATGAACATGCCTATGCCATCGATTATGGCGCGGCGGCGGCGAAATATGTCGATGCCTTTATGCACAATATTGCATGGTCGGTCGTCGATGCGCGCTATCGCCAAGCGTTAAGGGCGTAAGGCTGTCATCCTGAACATTACCCGTCGCGTCCGTTCAGCTTGGGTTGGGGCGCCCATGGCCATAGTCGCGTCATAGCAACGAAGACGCGATATTGAACAAGGGAGTTCGCTTCATGCGCAAGGCCATTCTTGCCGCCACTTTTGTGGCCATCACTTTGCCCATCGCCACGCCGGTTATGGCGGACCCGCCGCCATGGGCGCCTGCGCATGGCCGCCGTGCCCATGATCGCGAATATGTCTATATGGATCGCGGGCGTGACATGGGGCCGCGGCGTATGTCGCGCAATGACCAGATCTGGCGCGGTGACGACGGGCGCTATCACTGTCGTCGCAGCAACGGCACGACGGGTCTTGTCGTCGGTGCGGCCGTTGGCGGCTTGCTGGGCAATCAGGTGGCGGGGCGTGGCGATCGCACCCTTGGCACAATTCTGGGCGTTGCCGGCGGTGCGGTTCTGGGTCAGGCCATCGACAAGGGCAATGTCACCTGTCGTTGATTGTTAAGTGGGTAAGCGTTTAGTGCGCTTACCCACTTTGCTTTAGATAGCGTGCAGGACGCCGCGATAGGACGTATCCTCCAGCACGCGTCCGGCCCCCATGGCGACGCAATTGAGCGGGTTTTCCGCAACGATGACAGGCAAGCCGGTTTCAGACGCCAGCAATCCGTCAAGATTGGCCAACAGCGCGCCGCCACCCGTCATGACGATTCCGCCATCGATAATGTCGGCCGCGATTTCCGGCGGCGTGTTTTCCAAAGCGCTGCGGACCGCCGCGACAATCTGCCCCACAGGTTCGGCCAAAGCCTCGACGATTTCGGCCTGCGATATGGTGATTTCCAGCGGCACACCCCGCACCAGATCGCGCCCCTTGACGATGGTGGTGGGCACAGAGCCATCCTCGGCCAAACGGGCCGCGCCCAATTCCAGCTTGATTTTTTCCGATGTTGCCTCGCCAATCAACAGATTGTGGGCGCGCCGGATATAGGATGAAATCGCATCATCCATACGGTCGCCGCCGACACGGACTGACATGGCCATGCTGATCCCGCCGGTGGCGATGACGCCGACTTCGGTGGTGCCTCCGCCGATATCGACCACCATCGAACCGATGGGGTGGGTCACGGGCAAATCGGCGCCGATGGCCGCGGCCATGGTTTCCTCGATCAGCCACACTTTGCGCGCGCCCGCGTTGGATGCAGCATCCCGTATTGCGCGCCTTTCGACCGAGGTAGAGCCGGAAGGGACGCAGACGATGATTTCCGGGCTGCCCAGAATGCGGCCGCGTTGGCCCTGCGCCTTGCGGATGAAATGCTTGATCATCTGTTCGGCCACATCAATGTCCGAGATAACGCCATTGCGCAGCGGCCGAACCGTTTTGATATGATCGGGCGTGCGCCCCATCATCAGTTTCGCGTCATTGCCCACAGCCAGAACACTGGTGACGCCTTGGATGGTTTGTAACGCGACGACCGAAGGCTCCGCGATGATCACACCCTGGTTGCGGACATAGACCACAGTATTGGCCGTGCCCAGATCAATCGCCAAATCGGATGAGGCATAGGAAATTCGGTCAAATATCGACATGTCGCCACTCTGTTGTCAGGAGCGAATGGAAGGAGGCCCAGCCAGATGAGCCGAATATGAACCGATGGTCCGCCTTGCGATGCACGGGCGCAGACATGAGATGGGCGAATGTGAGGCGAGGTTTACAACGCTTTGTATCGATTGACGGCTGAACCACCTGTGACCCATGAGCCAGCGCGATGTTCTCGGCCACATGGTCTCATTGAGCAACAGCACGAATTGTCGGCCGTCACGGGCATCATGGCAGAGGACCATCCGGTAACAAAATTTGATGCCTAAACCCAGGCCTCCGTTTCACCCTGATCGAGAGCTGCAGAGACTTGGCGATTTCCGCAAATCCTGTGCGAAAATCTCTGGCATCAGGAAGGGCGCTTTGTGCTAATTCTGCGCTAATTGTCCTTTAACGAATATCCTCGGCGACGGACAGTAAAACAAGAGAGGGCAGGGCGCGTCTTGATATGTGCTGGCTGGTTTGCACCAGCTCAGTTGTGAATTTATCGGGGCGGCGGGAGCATCAGCGTTGCACTGTCCCAATGCTCGTCCGCTTTGCCGTCAGAATGTTCCTAAGCCTTGGAATGAAACTTTGGCATAACGTAAAATTCCGGCGTTTCGCGACCATCACGTTCGATCGGCGGTACGCCCGTGGTCGAGATATAGTGGGCCATCAGATTGTCGGCCATGGCATTGCGGATTTTGGCTAGTTTGGGATCATTGATCAGGTTTTTCTGCTCCAGCGGGTCGCGCTTTCGGTCGTAAAGTTCATACTGGCCTCCGGGCCGCGCCACGAATTTATGGGTTTGCGTCGTCACAGCGGCGGCGCGGCGTACGGTGGCGGGCTGCTCGTTCTGCAACTCATGTTTGGCGGTATAGAGATTGGCAGGCCCCTCCATTGCCGGTTCAAAGGCCTGTGGTTCAAACGTGTCATAGCCCGCCTCGGTATAGGCCGCGCGGATGGGATCGCCCGGCGCGCCCATGATCTGGGGCATCAGGCTGCGGGCGAAATGGGTATGCCGGGCCTGCACCTGACCTGCCTCCAGCATCGTGGCCATCACGTCATAGAGTTCGACCATTTCGGGCACCACATGCCCCTGCGCGCCGCCCGGCATGCGGATCATCAGCGGCACATGGGTCAGATTGCCCTCCAACCCGCCGGGCCATTTTTCGACCATGCCGTAATCGCCAGCATAATCGCCATGATCGGAGGACGCGATGACCATCGTGTCCTTTGCCCGCCCGCTGCGTTCCAGCGCCTCCATCAATTGGCCGAACAGCCAGTCGGCATAGCTGACCTGACCGTAATAGGTGGCGCGCACCTGGCGGAAATCGGCATCGGTGGCCTGATCGAGGTGATAGGCCTTGCGGACTGCGTCATGGAACATCGGCTTCTGCGCCAGCCCCGGCGGCGCCAGAGCCGGCAGGCTCTCCGGCTTGTAGAGATCGTGGAAGCCTTGCGGCGCCAGATAGGGCGGATGCGGCTGATTAAGGGCGATGAACAGGCAGAAGGGCTTGTCCTGTTCTCCGCGCTCAAGGATCTTGATCGCCTGCTGGATCAGCAGATAGTCCGAGGTGGCCTTGGGATCGACCTTGGCGTTGATCAGCATCAGGTTGGGCTTGCCCAGATCGAAGGCGGGACCGCGCCCCGCCGCACGCGCCCAGGTGTTCACCTCGCCATGCCATTCGGTCAGGCTGAGCGGAAAGCTCTCCTCGGCCAGCGCGTCATTCTTGCCCAGCCAGAACGTGTCATAGCCGCCATCCTTGAGATAGCGGAACAGGTTGGGTTCATCGCGGCGCAGGAAGTAATAGAGGCTGCGATGCCCCGTGTTCGATACGGGCAGGCCTGTCAGCAGACTGCATCGTGATGCGCCGCACACCGGATGCTGCACATGGCAATCGGCAAAGCGCGTGCCCTGTCGCGCAAAGGCATCGAGATTGGGCGTTTTGCAAACAGGATTGCCATAGGACCCCAGTGCATCGGCGCGGCATTCATCCATGAAGAACAGGATCATGTTGGGCCGCTTCGCCCCAGTATTCTGGGCTGCAAATGCAGGGCTCAAAGCGGCGGTGGCAAGACCCCCTGCAATACCGCCAAGAATAGATCTCCGGTCAAGTTTTTCTCCATTGCTCATTGCCTGCTCTCCCGTGATCTTGATTATTCGGCGGGTTGCGCCGCGTTTCTGCTTTGCACCTGATGCGTTTCCCTGGCCGTGATTGACAGGTCGATAAAGCGGCGGCTCATGCGGTATGTCCTCCCAGCGTTTCGGCGAACCAGTCGGCGATGTAGTCACGTCCATAGGACATGTTGTCGGCGCCGACATGTTCG
>NZ_JBWBQS010000028.1:0-35111 GCF_056279125.1 Novosphingobium sp. Sphag1I
TGCCAGTCCATGCCATGATACACTCCATCTCTTCGCAAAGGGGCGTGAATCACAACATGCTGGTATTGCTCAACAACTTTCGGGGCGGGCTCTAAGGTCTGCCTCCGGCGGGCAAAGGGCGGGGGCCCTTTGCAATCCCGATACTGGGTGGTGTATGGGCCGCTGGTGGGGTGTTTTGGGTTATTGTTGGAGGGCCTGCGGCGCGTTAGCGGGCGCAATATTCGTAGTAGCCGTTGCGGCATTGGGTGACCGCGTGGCGCCATGCGGCGAGGTCTTGTTCATATTGGCGGCGGCTTTGTTCATAGTTCGCCGCGTCCCGCCGCGCATCGATGGCGGTGGAATCATAGGCCGTTTCTTCATAATCCGATTGTGGAGCATAACGCCCCTGCCCGCGACCCTGCCCCTGCCCTTGAACCGCGCGATAGGCAGCCCAGTCCTTTGCATATTCCGCATCGCGTTTGCGCACATAGGCCAGTTGGTCGCGGTTCAATTTCTGAATAATCGCCCGATCCCGCGCCCGCGCCGCCGCGCTGCGCATCGCCGGATCATTAGGATCATCCGCCATCGCCGCCTGCGGCACCACAGCCGCCACCATCACCGCCAAACCCGCCAGATATGCCTTCATGTCCATTTTCCCTGAAACCCGTTGGGTCAGGGAATATCTGGCGGGGCCGGTATGGAGCAAGCGGGATGCGGTGAGACGTTGAGCGGTTCGTCGCATTCTGGAACCTCTAAAAACGAACACATCGGAACCTCAAAAAAAGCACCTCGATAGCCCGCGAACATCTTTCGTAGATGTAAACCAACTCTTTTGTGGCACAGATCACAACCTCCGGCTACTAGCAGCGTCAGCAGCAAAATTTAGACCAAGAGGTAGGAAAATGGCGGTATATGCGCTTTGGAACAACAAAGGTGGCGTTGGGAAAAGCTACCTCACCTTCCAGATCGCATCAGAGTATGCGCGAACACACACCAACCAACGCGTCTTGGTCATCGACCTCTGTCCTCAGGCAAACTCCTCAAGCATGTTACTCGGCGGGATCGAAAATGGGGAAGCCGCGATTGAGCGACTTTCCGGCGCCACCCCTCCAATGACTATCTCTGGATACATTGCAGATCGCATCGTAAGCCCATATGTCGATCCACACACCGGCGCGACGTATTTAACACACGCGCACTCCATCAACGGTCAAGTTCCAAATAATCTTTACGTCGTTTGCGGCGATGAAAATTTGGAGTTGCAGGCAGCAAACATTCAGCTCGCTTGCAACGCCGGTCCGGGAAATGCGTGGCAAATTGTCCATACGTGGATAAGAAATCTAATTGAAGATGTTAAAACGGCCTGGAATCAAGACGATATAACGGTATTTATTGACTGCAATCCAAGCTTTACGATCTATACAGAACTTGCAATTTCAGCGTCTGACCGCCTCATAATTCCCTTTTCTGCAGACGGATCCTCCAAAAGAGCCGTTAGATCGCTCTTATCACTTGTCTATGGGATTTCCCGCCGTCCGGGGCAAGCCACCTCGGAATTTCATCGCAGAACTCGACAATTCACCATGAGCACACCCCAAATATATTCATATGTTGGCAACAGGCTTACGCAAATGAATAATAGCTCCGCGAGCGCTTTTAGAAATGTTGTTGTCGAGATTTTCAACGAGGTTTATCGGGTATATCAATCGAATCCCGGACTATTCTTTATCCATCCAGTCGGAACAAATGCTCCAATCAACCGAACGACTTTCAGAATGATGTTTGAAGAACAAATCAATGATGCAAACACGGCTTCTGTTGTCTCCGGCGCAATGGGAATACCAATTTGCAGACTAACATCAGGAACAAAAACATTTGCTGGGCGAAGCGTTCATGTAAATCAATCACAACTCGACCGCCAGCAACCTAACATTCGTGATTTTGTCTCTCATATAGATTGAAAATATCATTTAACTTTATACATAGGCAATATAGATGCGAGGAATTGAATCCTCGCATCTATAAAATTCTGCAATCACTTTAGCAAATAGCCTCCGCGCCAATACCGGGATTGCAAAGGGCCCCCGCCCTTTGCCCGCCGGAGGCCCCCTTCCCCCTTTCCAAAAATCGCGCAGCGAAAAACCCCGCCCCACACGCAACGCATAAAAGTTCCCATAATGTTCTGTCCTACACCTATCCCGGTTTGCTATTCGTGACACCCCCTGCGCTGGGGCGGGGGTGCGATGGAGGCTTTATGGGCTGTACGTGTGGGGACGGTGTGGCGCGCGAGGTGGTGCATTGCGACAGCGTGCGGCCCAGCAACAGGACGAGCCGGGTGGCGTTTCGGGGGGAGGCGCCGGTGGAGGGCGATCCTTTGCTGGGGTTTGCGCCCTATATTCACAAACAACCGCGGCGCAATTCGATCACGCCGGATCGGCAGCGGGCGTTTATTGCGGCGCTGGCGGCGAGCGGGATTGTGACGCAGGCGGCGCGGGCGATTGGGGCCAGTCTGGAGGCTTTGTACAAGATCCGCAATGCGCCCGGCGCGGAGGGGTTTGCCGCCGCGTGGGAGGAGGCGGTGGATCGCGGCATGGCGCGGTTGGAGGATTGCGCGCTGGAGCGGGCGATTGAGGGCGAGGAGCGGTTTGTCATCCGGCATGGCGAGGTGGTGGCCAGTTGGCGGCGGTATGACACGCCGTTGCTGATGTTCCTGCTGCGCAATCGGCGGCGGGGGCGGTATGACGCCTATGGCGTGCGCGGGGGTGAACGCCCCTTGAGCGCGGCGGAGGAACGGGCGCGGGCCATGGAGGAGGAGCGCGAGGCGGAGGAGATCCTTGACGGGATCAACATGAAGCTGGAGCGGATGCGCGAGCGCTGGATGGCGGCCAAGGCGGCGCGGGAGGAGGATGAGGCGCAGGATGCCTTAGCGGACGATGGTTTGGGGGCCGATGATGCCGCGATGGAGGTGCCGGACGGCGATGTGTCCCCCGCCCCGGTGGAGGATGAGGGGGCGGCCACGATCCGCCATTTGCCCGAACTGTTGCGGCAGGGCTATCCGTTGACGGGCACGCCCGCGCGGCCGGTGGTGCCCACCCCGCGCCATCCGATGACGCCGGAGGAGGAGATCAGCCGCCGGTGGATGAACGACATGAACACGGGGCGGTTTGGGCCAAAGGCGCGGGGCGAGACATTGCCCCCGCCCGGTGATCAGGCCCCGCCCGGTGGATCAGGACGCCATAGCCCATGACGCCGGTTTTGCCCCGCCCGACAGCAGCGAGGTGCGCCGGTTTTGTGTGCCGCCCACATCGGGGCGGGTCGCCACGTCGCGTGTTCTGAAGGTCGAGACGAGGCGGGACAGGGCGTTGGCCTCGCTGGCCATGTTTTGCGCGGCGGCGTTGGTTTGTTCGACCATGGCGGCGTTTTGCTGGGTCACCTGATCGATGTCCAGCATGGAGGCGTTGACCTGTATCAGGGTGTTTTCCTGTTCACCGGCCTTGTCGGCGATGTTGGTGATAGTGTGGCTGATCGCGGTGACGTCTTGCAGGATGTCGGTCAGCAGGGTGCCGGTCTGTTTGACCAGATCGACGCCGCCCTGAACATGTTGCGTCGAAATTTCGATCAGGCCGCGAATGTCCTTGGCCGCGTCCGCGCTGCGTTGGGCCAGAGCGCGCACTTCATTGGCGACCACGGCAAAGCCTTTGCCCGCATCGCCGGCGCGGGCGGCCTCTACCCCGGCGTTGAGGGCGAGAAGGTTGGTTTGAAACGCGATGCCGTCGATCACGGCAATGATCTGGCGGATTTCGGAGGACGAGCTTTCAATGGCGCCCATCGCCTCGACCGCGCGGGTGACGACATTGCCGCCCTGTTCGGCCTTGGTCAGAGCGGAATGGGCCTGAATGCGCGCCTCGGCAGAGCCATGGGCGGTTTCGCGAGCGCCCGATACGACAGCCTGCATACCGGCGGTGGTTTCCTCGACATTGGCGGCCTGACGCGAATTGCGCATGGCAAGGTCGTTGGCGGCGCTCTGAATCTCGGCGATGGTGGCGACAAGGCTGCTGGTGCCCACGCGCACGCCGCTGAGCGCTTGGGCCAGTGAGGCGACGGCGGCGTTATAATTGTTGCGCAGACCCATGTATTGCGGCGGGAAGTCCTGGGTGATGCGATGTTCCAGATTTTGCTGGGCCAGTTCGTCCAGCGCTTTGACAAAGGCGTCGACGATCTGTTTCTGCTCGGCCATGTCGCGTTCGGCCTTTGCGGCGGAGGAGGTGGCGACGGCCTGTTTGATTTCATCCAGAGCGGTGCTGATGTCGCCCACTTCATCCCGACGGTCGGCGCCGGGGATGGGATGGTCCAGATTGCCGCCCGCCATCATGCGCATCGCGGCCACCAATTGCTGGATCGGGACAAGTGCGCGTTGGCGCAGGGCCATGGCCACGGCAAGCGCCATCAATAGGCCAATGCCCCCCGCCATGACCATGCGGGTCGAGGCCGCCTGCGCGACATTATCGGCATCCTGCGCGCGGCTCAGGGCGAGTTTTTTATTGAAAGCAATCTGGCTGTTGATCGTTTTGCGCAGATCGACCGCCACGGCCACCATCGGCCCGCGATAGAGCGCCTTGGCCCCGGAAATGTCACCGGCCAAGGCCATGTCGCGCACCTGCATCGTCTGTTGGCGCAGGGTGGCCCATTCGGAAATCACCTTGTTCATGATCGCCACTTCGGCCGGGTCGGTGGGCAGGCGGCGATATTCCTCGATCCCCTTGTCGGCCTTGGCGATGTTGTCGGTGATGTCCTGGTCCACGCTGCGCGCGTCCTCCACCCCGTCGCCGGTGACCTGAAGCCCCTGTTTGATCCGGGCCACGTCCATGGCCCGTGATATGTCGGCAAGGGCAATCAGACGGGGCATGGATTCGCGCGTCACCAACTGGAAATCACTGGCCACGCTGCTCAGGCCCGATGAGCCGAAATAGATCATTGCAAGGATGAGCGCGATAATAGCGGTCGATCCAGCATAAATGACACGCGAAATGGAAATGTTCATCGCCAAATACCATACGAAGGGGGAGGATTACTTGGAATTTACCACAGACCCTTGCGAAGATCGTTTCGCGCAATTTAGATGGTTCTACCCAGAAATCCGCCATTTTGCGGGGCATATTCGCACGATGCCGCATGCCCGCCCCATCGGTCGATGACCGGCAACTGGCGCAAGGGTGCAAAGATGGCTATCGGCATATTGCCCCCGAATGAAAGGTTTGCTTGATGCTCGACAGCCCTCTGGCCATAATCTGTGCGGTTTTGGCCGTGGTGGTGTCGGGCATGGCCAAGGGCGGGTTTGCCGGGCTTGGCGGGCTGGCCATGCCAATCATGGTGCTGGCCAACGCACCGGTGGAAAGCGCGGCGGTCATGCTGCCCATCCTGATCGTACAGGACGCGGTCAGCGTATGGTCCTTTCGCAAGCACTGGTCCGGTGCCATCCTGAAAGTCATGATGCCGGGCATGACGCTGGGCGTCGCGCTGGGCTGGCTGTTTTCGCGCAGCGTGAGCGAAAAGGCCGTGCTGTTTGCGGTGGGCATTGTCTCGCTGTTGTTCGGCATTCAACGCATGTGGAACGAACGCGGCGGGCGCAGCGCCCTGCCCTCCAACTCGCCCGGATGGATTGGCGTGCTGTTCGGCACGTTCTCCGGTTTTGTCAGCCACATCGCCCATGCTGGTGCGCCCCCGTTCCAGATGTGGGTCCTGCCCAAAAAGCTGGAGCGTGACGTGCTGGTCGGTACCACCGCCATCGCCTTTGCCTACATGAACTGGATCAAAGTGCCTGCCTATATGGCACTGGGCCAATTCACGCGGGCTAACCTGATCCATGCGGCGGTGCTGATGCCGCTGGCCCTGCTTAGCACATGGGCCGGAGTATGGGTCGTGCGGCGTGTCGATGCCGCGCGCTTCTATCGCATCATCTATGCCATGATGATGCTCGTCGGGTTGAAACTGATGTGGGACGGGCTGGCCTGAGGCCGCTTGGTCGCATTGCCGTCGGGTGAAACGCGGGCGGGATGCATGCGGTCGGATCAGGTGCCTCCGGCGGGCAAAGGGCGCCGAGCATTTCTCTTGAGAAATGCGACCATAAGAACGCTCCTTTGCAATCCCATTATGGCGGTGTGTCAGGGTCGCGCCGTTGTGATGGGGAAAACGTTGCCTGTATTGAAGGCCGCGATGCGGCGAAGGAATGCGCGAAAGGTTGTGGAAACGGGCATCAGCCCAGCACTGCCTATGGCCGGAATTGAGACTAAGCGGTCGTTCACGACGTCACTATGTAGCGTCTAATGGCGCTGAAACCTACCATCGATCAGTTCGATTATTCCCTTTCGGCTAGGGCTAGGCCGCAAGACACTTTGAGCTGGCGCCTCCGGTCGGGGACTGTCTCAAGCTGCCCTTCGTTCATCAACATGGACTTTTTTATGGAGACAATAGCTTGAGTTGGGCTGTTTTCGGCAGATGCGCGTTCAAACCGAACTCTAGTCCGGCAGAAGTGATCTGATGGGGTTATCGTTCGACCAGACCTGTGCATGTGAAAACCTGGGCGAGCATGTGGCGGATTGCCTCCTCGACCCAATCCTCGCCAGTCGGGTCGACGCCTGAAAACTGCGCGATCAGTGTACAATTCCCAAAGGTTATCAGCGCCGCGCCAATCAGGCTGAAATAGGCGATTTCTGGCGCCGCCCCGCCCAGATAGCCATCGGCCCGCATCCGGCTGAACACCGGCGCCAACAATCGCCACACCGGCTGCGCAAAGTTCTCGGCCAGCCAGGCGCTGCGGTCGGAAGACACTGACATTTCCTGCAGCATAAGGCGGGTAAGGCGCGGGTTTTCGGCAAAGCCGCGCAGCAACGCCGGCAGGGCCGATCTGGCGATGTCGCAAGCTGGCGCCCCCTCGAACAGCGCTATGTACTGGGCCAGGCGCTGTTCGAGTTGCCGGGCGAAGGTTTCGATGACCTGCCGCCACAACACCATCTTGCTGGGGAAGTAATAGGCCAGATGCCCCTGCTCGATCCCGGCAGCAGCGGCAATGGCACGCGTGCTGGCGCCTTCATAGCCCACCTGCGAAAACACATCGAGTGCGGCCTCCAGCACCCGTTGCCGGTTTTTCGCGCCATCATAGCGGACCGTGCGAGGGCGGAGCGGTGCAATTTCGTTTGCGGCCATGTTCCGCCCATGACGCATCCTGCATTGATGCGCAAGGACGAATGTTTTTCGATTGACAAAGAATGTTGGTCGAATGACAAACATGGGCACAAGCCAAGCCATCGGGAGAATGCCATGTACCCCCTTTCTATCGATCAGCCCTATCCGCGTAACCAGTGGTGGGTGGCCGCCTATGCTTCAGAAGTGGGGCGCGATCTGCTGGCGCGCGACATTCTGGGTGAGCCGGTGATCCTCTTCCGCACCCAGGCGGGCGAAGCGCTGGCATTGGCGGGGATCTGCCCACATCGGGCCTTTCCCCTGGCCAAGGGCTGCGTGGTGGGCGATACGGTGCAATGTGGCTACCACGGCTTCCAGTTTGGGCCGAATGGCGCCTGTCAGCACGTGCCGAGCCAGAGCAGCGTGCCACAAAACGCGCGGTTGCGCAGCTACCCTGTGATGGAGCACGGCGGGCTGATCTGGATCTGGACCGGCGCGGTCGAACTGGCTGATCCCGCCAAAATCCCCAACGTGGCCGCCATTGGCCTTGGCCGGGCGGATTGGGCGGTCGAGGAGCATCCGTTCAAAACCGTCGATGGTCGCTATACGCTTCTGATCGAGAATTTGCTCGACCTCAGCCATGTGACCTTCATCCACGATAAGACCATCCCCGGCGGCGAGAAGGTGGCGGCCATCCCGGTGTCAGTGATCGAGACCGAGACCAGCCTGACGGTGCAGCGGCGCGGCGAGAACCTGCCGCTCAACCCCTTGCTCAAGATGCAATTTCCCAAACAGGCCGGGCCAGTGCACCAGCATTTTGACGCTGAATACCTCGGTCCCTGCATGATCCGCACCGGCGGCGCGATGTATGATGCGGCCACCGGCGTCGCGCTGGGCATCCAGAACTACATCCACATGATCACCCCAGCCAGCCCAACCCGCATGCACTATATGGTGATGACCGCGCGCAATTTCGGCATCGACCAGCCGCATCTGGGCGAGATACAGATCGGCATGGGTAGCCGGATCCAGCCTGAGGACATAGATGCCATCGAGGCGATCGAACGTGTGCTGCGATCGGGCGCCACCATGCCGCAGGAAATCAGCGCGAGGGTCGACACAGGCGCGCTAAAAGTGCGCCGGCGGCTGGAGGCCCAGATCCGCGCCGAGAACGTTAGTCCCACCCAATGATGCCGGGGTCGCTAATCCATGGATGGCAGGTGTTGGAGCAGATCGACCTTCCCGGCACTACATCGAAGTGACCGATTTTGGCCGCATGCTGCCACATAGGCAACCGCAGCTTTATCCCCGCGTCCGGAACATCTGCTTGAAACTGCGAAAACCGCAAAAACGGCCAATTGGGGATTGCCCCCGCGGCGCGAAATAAGACCATGTTCCAAATCGACAGGTTTCAGTTGCATGGTTTGCACCTGTCGCCCTATGGTAAATGAACGGCATGCATCCAACCACAGGGTGCCCCTGCGGTTGGATGCTTAACGACTTGCTCTCGTCAAATGATGGGCGCGGACGGCCTGACCGTAGATGCTTTTGGGGAAAGCCAGTCGATACCGTGCCGCAAATGCCTGAAAATCAAGCCATGCGCCAAAAAGTCGACCAATTCGATTGGGCCGCGACCCCGCTTGGCCCGCGCGCATCCTGGCCGCCCGAACTGGCAACCGTGGTGGCACAGGTGCTCGATTCGCACTTTCCCAAGGCGCTGTGCTGGGGCCCTGACCTCATCACCATCTATAATGACGCCTTCCGCCCGATCCTTGGCGACAAACCCGCAGCGCTGGGTCGCCCGTTTAGTGAAGTCTGGGCCGAGGTGTGGAGCGATATTGGCCCGATTGCCCAACGTGCAATGGAGGGCACATCGACCTTTATCGAAAACTATCCGTTGATCATCGATCGGGGCAATGGTCCGGAACAGGCCTATTTCACCTTTTGTTATGGGCCGCTGCGTCTGGCCGATGGGTCGGTGGGCGGGATGTTGGACACCGTCATGGAAACGACGGACACCATGCGTACCCAACTGGATTTGCAATTGGCCAATCAGGAGTTGGCGCATAGGCTGAAAAATACGCTGGCCATGGTCAGTTCCATTGCCCGCCAGACGATGGGCGCCCATGTCGAACCACCCGTCTATGCCTCTTTTGCCAGTCGCATCAAGGCGCTGGGCCATGCCCACAGCCTGTTGCTTCGTCAGAACTGGGCCGCAGGGTCGTTGCGTGAAACGATTGCCGGTTCGCTTGAACCCCATGCCGATGCAAGGCGTCTAAAGCTGTCGGGACCGGATTTGCCCGTCGGTTCGCGCGCAACGGTGGGGCTGTCGATGCTGTTCCACGAACTGGCCACCAATGCCACCAAATATGGCGCGCTGTCGGCGCCGTTTGGGTCGATCGAATTGACGTGGCGCGTGGATGATCAGACCTTGCGTTTTGAATGGCGCGAGGTCGATGGCCCGCCGGTGCGCGAACCCGCCCGCCGGGGCTTTGGATCGCGCCTGTTGAAACATGGGCTGGATGGCGAAGGCACAACGCAGATGCTGTTTGAGCAGGACGGCTTGCGCTTTCACCTCGATCTGCCGGTTGCCGCGCTGGAGAGTTAAAGGCGCAAGGCGTCACCCGTGACAGGCGATGCAGCACCATTCTCGCTGTTTTTAACCGCAACCTTCACCAAGGACCGATCCCAGATCAGCGGCCAGATCGCGGCCTGGACCATCGTTTCAGGTTTGCGGCCCATGCCGGTCGGCGGAAATCCATCCGGGCGGCGATAGGTGCCGAAGATCACGTCGAAGATCGGAAAGATCCCGGCAAAATTGGTGTCGTAATGTTCGGGCATGATCGAATGGTGGCGGCGGTGATAGGCCGGGCTGTTGAGCAGCCATGACCAGCGCCCGAAATCGATCCGCGCGTCCAGATGCGCAAACAGGTTCCACAGCGAGGCGATGCCATAGGCAAAGGCGATGGCCGGTGTGGGCGATATGACCATCAGCACCACCGACCACACCGTCATCTGCTTGATCAATTGATCGCCCCAGAAATGGCGCTGGGTGGTCAGGACCGACATTTCCGGGTCGGAATGGTGCAACGCATGCATCGCCCAAAGAAATGGCACGCGATGCTGGGCATAGTGAAACGCGAATTCCGCAAAATCCTTGAGCAGCAGAAAGATGATGAAGCCGAGCCAAAAGGGCAGATGCGCCCCGTCCAGCAAGGCTGGCCCCACCCAACCACGCAGCAAGGGCAGGACCGTCAGCGCCACACCGAATTGCAGCGCCCAGATCTGAAGATTGCGCCACCAATCCGTGCGCGGCGCGCCCGCCATGCGCTCCACAAGCAGAAAGGCGGCAATCACAAGCAATTCGGGCAGGAAACTGAGCAGCAAGGTCATGGAGCCAGCCTAAGCCGGGGTGGTTAAGATCGCCCTATCGCGGATGGCGCGCGGCCAGAGCGATCCCCGCCAGATTTTGTTGCCGCTTGATCCACCGGATGCGCGCAGGGCGATGGGTCGCGATCAGGCTCAGAAACGCCGCGCCATGATGGTCGCCGCCCTGCCCGCTCTCCATCGCGCAATTGGCCAATGTGATGACCTCCAGCGCGTCACCGATCAGTTCGACATGGGTTAGCCCCAAGCTCTGCGACAGGCGCAGGGCGGCGTTCAGCGCCAGCCATTCGGCGTCGCGATTGCTGCCATGGCCCAGATTGTCAAAGCGATAGACCTGTCCCCGGATCACGGCGGCGCCTTCGATCGGGCCGGGATTGGGGCGGCATCCCCCATCGAAAAAGACTTTTACGCGGCGTTGCGGCAATGGGGCTGTCCTTTGTTGCGTTGGGTGGACCACCTATCGCAAGTCCACATATTCGACGACAGGCAATTGACCCGCACCCGGTTGCGCATCCCAATCGCGGTGGGTCAGGATCGAGCCATCGCCCCGCCATGCCGCCACCCGCGCCAGATCGATGGGTGCGTAAAGCCACATGGCCTCACCCTCGCGCCCCAAGGCCAGAACGCCATCGGCGGGCATGTTCGCCCCGGCCGCGGGTTTGGCGTCGGGCGGGCCATACAGACCCGCCGCCCCGCGATTGACATCGACCGCAGGCGACCATGGCGCATCCCCCACCGTCGGCGATTGCAGGACAAAGCACTGGTTTTCCAAGGCGCGGGCCTGCGCCCCGATACGCACCCGCCAATAGCCATGCAGACTGTCGGTGCAGGAGGGGGCAAGGATCACCTGCGCCCCGGCCTGAACCAGCGCGCGGGCGATCAGGGGAAATTCGCTGTCATAACAGATCGTCATGCCGATACGCCCCAGCGCGGTGTCGAACAGGCGCAGCGGGCTGTCTATCGCGCTTGCCGGGGAAACGCCCCATTGCTCGGCCTCGAAACGGGTCATCATCACCTTGTCCTGATGGCTGACCGCGCCCGATGGGGCGAAAAAGCGGGCGCGGTTGACGAACCGGGCGCTCTGCCCCTCCACCCGGCAAGGCGCGCTGGCGGCGAGTATGTAAACGCCATGCGCCCGCGCCAATTCGCGATGCAGTGCGTCCACGCGAGGCAGAAGATCGGACACCGCGCCAAGACTGGCCAGCAGATCGGACCGCCCCACCGGGTCCAGCGCGGCCAGTTCCATCGCACCATATTCGGGAAATACCAGAAGGCTTGCCCCCTGCCCCGCCGCCTGATCAACCCAGCGGCGCAACTTGGTTTCATAAGCGGCCCAATCGGCCAGATCATCAATCGGATATTGCGCGATGGCCGCCAGATAGGGCGCTGTGAAAATGGGGACGTTCATCCCACGAATTTGCGCGGCCAAGGACATAGCGGCAAGCAAGAAAAACTTGAGCGCGACACCGGCACGGATTTTACGAAAAGCCGGGATTTGAACTGTTTGGCACGCTGTACGACCATCCCCAAGGGCAGCGGCGGTACTTTATGCGCCAGCGGTTAAGTCAGGCGGACGAAGCTAGGAAATTTGGTGATGCGGAATCCGTATCGACAAAGCCGCCATAAACCCATACATTTGATTCTATTGGGTATATATGCAATCGCCCCAGGAGACACTGCAATCACTTTTTAACCATCCTCTAACAGAGTCTTGTTAAACCGGGATATGTTCGCATCGCTCTCTGCCCGCATTACCTTCCTTGGCGCTCTGGTCATTCTGGCTCTGGCGTCCTTTGCGGCGATTCTCTTTGACGCCTCACTTCAGGCCAGTGACGCCGTCAAATGGGTCAACCATTCCTCCACCGTGATCGAAAAATCGCAAATGGCCTTGAGCCAGTTGCGCGCGGCCGAATCGGGCACCCGTGGTTACGCCCTGACCCAATCGCCGACTTTTGGCGCCAGCGTCGATGATGCGCTTGTCCGCTCTCAGGACAACATCCGTTTGGTGATCGGATTGACCAAGGATAATCCGGTGCAGCATGAGCGCTGGCAGGAAGTCGCCAAATTGATAAGCGACCGATCGGCCTCCCTGCGCCAGACAATGACATTTTGCCGCGAAGGCAAATTCGCCGACGCCCGGGCCAAAATCGCTAGCGGTCAGGGCCGCGAAATAATGGACGCCATCACCGTGCGTGCGCGCAGCTTCCTTGACGATGAACGCGCATTGCAGGCCAGTCGCACCAACGCGCTGGAAAGCCGCCTTGCATGGTCAAAAGGTCTCGCTGTGGGCGGGGCAGCGACAGTAGCCCTGATTGTGGTCTTCGGCTTTGCCCTATTGATACGCGGTATTCAGCGCCCCTTGGCCGTCATGCTGCGCGCAATGACCGATATGGGCAATGGCCAACGCTCGGTTCGGATCACCAGCGCGATGGGGTCGCAGGAATTCACCGATCTTGCCGAACAATATAACGTCATGGCCAATCAGCTTGAAGATGCCGTGGCCGATCAGATCGCCAGCGAAGCCCAATTGCATGTCGCCAACACCGAATTGCAGCGCAACAGCGAAACCCTGCGCCAGCGGGGCGATGTGATCGAACTGCTCGGCGGCATGGCGCATCGGATGCAGGCCGCCCGCACTGATGATGAATTGGCGCAAATCATCCGCGTCTTTGTGCCGCGCGTCTTGCCCGGCATGTCGGGGGCGCTTTATGCCCACAACAATTCGCGCAATCTGTTGGTGCCGATCGCCGGTTGGGGCGGAATGGATCCGGGCGATGAAGGCTTTGCCCCCGATCAATGCTGGGCCTTGCGCCGGGGACAGAGCCATTTTGTCGCCGAACCGGGCACCGACATCGTTTGCCACCATGCCAATGACGGCGAAATCTATCATTGCGAACCGCTGCTGGCCGGGGGCGAAGTCATTGGTGTCCTCTATCTGCTCGGCGTGGTGGAAAGTGAAACGCGCTTCCGCCTGACGGTGCTGGCCGAAAACATTGCTTCCGCTCTGGTCAACCACCGCCTGCAACGTTCGCTGCGGGAACAGACGATCCGCGATCCGCTGACCGGCCTGTTCAACCGCCGCTATATGGAAGAAGCGCTGACGCTGGAAATCGCGCGCTCCACCCGTTCGGGCGTACCGCTCAGCGTGGTGATGTGCGACGTGGACCACTTCAAACGGTTCAACGATGAATTCGGCCATGATGCGGGCGATGCCGTGTTGCAGGCCGTCGGGGCCGAATTGAAGAAACTGTTCCGCAGCGGTGATGTCGTGTGCCGTTTTGGCGGCGAGGAATTCACCATCATCGCGCCGGGCACCACCGCGCAAGTGTTGATGGACCGCGTCGAACAGGTCCGCCACGCGATCAGCGAAATCAACGTGCGCCAGAAAGGCCGCACCCTTGGCTCGGTCAGCATGTCCTTTGGCATCGCCAGTTGGTCATCGAACATGGACAATAATGGCGAAGCGCTGATCCAGGCCGCCGACGTCGCGCTGTATCAGGCCAAACGCGAAGGCCGCAATCGAGTGATCGTGAACGCGCTGGCGGCGTGAACTGCTTGGTCACGGCGCTGTGTAAACGAGGCCAATTTTCAGTATAGGGTCCAAGACCAGGTGTGAAAGGCCATGCCCCAACGCGGCGGCAATCCAGCCTTGCCGCCAATAAAGCAGCCCCAAACAGAGCCGACCGCCAGATAACGCAAAGAAGCATAGGTTGGGTCATTCAACAGCCAGGGCCAGACATTGAGCGCCTGCGCCGCAATGGAGGCCACAACAAAGCCCATCGTCGGCACGTGGCCAAAGGCCAGCCTTAGCAAAGCGACGATCGCCGTCATGGAAATCAGACGATAGATGATCTCTTCATTCAACGCCTTCACGCACATGGACAGGGTTCTGCCGCTCAGGGGGCTGGTGTAGAAAGCGATATAGGCATCACCAAGATGACTTCTGAACAGAAAGAGGTCCAGTACGCCGACAAAGGTGGTAACCCCCACTATGGCCAGAGCAACAGCGGCAGCAGCAGCCCGGACGTCACGCGGAATGAACGCCAAACCAAGGCTTGCGTGCATTCGCGCGTTTGCGCTCATTAACTCCACAGGCGCCCACCTCTTTCGGCTCTGCTCGGCAAACCGGTCATAAAGACAAGGACTTGACCAATATACCGACGAATGCGCAACCCCCGAAACGCAAAAAGGGCGGCCCCGTGGGAGCCGCCCTCTCTGTTCGGTCGGAAGATCCGACCGACGGACTGTGAAGTCTTACTTGACTTCGACGGTGCCGCCGGCTTCTTCGATCTTCTTCTTGATGTCTTCGGCTTCAGCCTTCGACACGCCTTCCTTGATGGCCTTGGGGGCGCCTTCAACGAGGGCCTTGGCTTCGGTCAGGCCCAGGTTGGTGATGGCGCGGACTTCCTTGATCACCTGGATCTTCTTGCCACCGTCGCCGGTCAGGATGACGTCGAATTCGGTCTTTTCTTCAACCGCAGCAGCAGCTTCGCCACCAGCGGCGGGAGCAGCAACAGCAACAGCGGCAGCAGCCGAAACGCCCCAGGCTTCTTCAAGAGCCTTGGCGAGGTCAGCAGCTTCGAGGACGGTCAGAGCCGACAGTTCTTCAACGAGCTTGGCGATATCAGCCATGATATTTACTCCAATGTTGTTTACCGGGCGGCGGAGGCGCCAAACCCGGAAAAATAGGGTTCAAAAGTCTTACCTGCACCGATTTTCGCGGGCCAAGGCCCACGGCAAATCTTACGCAGCGTCCTTGTCGGCATAGGCCTGGAACACGCGGGCGAGCTTGGCCGCCGGAGCGGTCGAAAGCTGAGCCAGCTTGGTGGCCGGAGCCTGAACAAGGCCGATAAGCTTGGCGCGCAGTTCGTCGATCGAGGGCATCGAGGCCAGAGCCTTGATACCATCAGCGTTCAGAACAACATTACCCAGCGACCCGCCAACGATCTCGATCTTGTCGGTCGTCTTGGCAAAGTCCACCACAGCCTTGGCAGCGGCAACCGGATCGACCGACCACGCAAGCGCGGTGGGGCCGGTCAGCAGATCGCCGATACCTTCGTACGGGGTGTTCTGAGCAGCAAGCTTGGCAAGACGGTTCTTCGCAACCTTGTAGGTCGCGCCAGCTTCACGGACCTTGCCGCGCAGCACAGTCGACTGTGCCACGGTGAGGCCGAGGTTACGGGTGACAACCACCACGCCGACCTCGTTGAAGACCGCAGTGAGCTGGGCGACCGATTCGGCTTTCTGCGAACGATCCATGCCTTACTCCTTCACAAATGGCCCTTTGGCAAAAGCCTCGGGGCCGGCTACTTTGTCCTTGCGAAACACGCCAAGGCGCGGCCCGCAGGGGCGATGAGTCCGTGACAAAGGGAAGGAGTTGCAGCAGGCCGCCCCAAAGGAGCATGGCCAATAAGCCGCGATTGGGGCCAAAAGGCCCAAAATCTCTTTTCCCCGTCTAGGCTGGACATTAAGCAGGGCAAATTCCCCACACCAACTGTCTCGGACGGATGAGCCGACGGGCGAACCCGTCAACTTCCGGGCGGGCCTTTATGCCGATGCCATCACAGAGTCAAGCGCCGCTTTTCCTAGCGACTTATTAACCATCACCACCGTAATCCTGATGGCCTGCGCGGGATGGTCCCGCCCCTTGCGAAAGCCAGAGCCGTCGATGATGAGCGCCACCCTCCCCACACCCAACGATGGCCCGCTCGACCGCGCCTTTGCCCGCGCCAATCCGCGCGTGCTGGACCGGGTGGAACAAGGGCTGATCCTGTTGCTGTGGCTGGCGCTGGTGAACCGCGTGGCCCATTCGCTCAACGGCTATGCGCCGCTGGTGCTGATTTCGGAAACGGCGGTCGTCATCTTCACGCTGATCCGGCGGCCGACGCAAAACATCTCGATGCGGCTTGGCGACTGGCTGCTGGCCATTACGGCCACCGCCGCGCCGCTGCTGATCCAGCCGGGCTTTGACATATTCCCCGCCATCGCGCCCATCGGCATCGCGCTGGTTGTCATCGGCAACCTGTTTCAGGCCATGGCCAAACTCTCGCTGCGTCGCAGCTTTGGCATCGCGCCCGCCAATCGCGGGATCAAGAGCGATGGCCTCTATCGCTTTATCCGCCACCCGATGTACGCCGGATACCTTGCCGTCCATATCGGCATCATGATCCTGATGCCCAGCCCGCTGAACCTGATCCTCTATACGATCGGCTGGTGGGCCCAAATCCTGCGCCTGCGCGCCGAAGAGACCCTCCTCTCGGCAGACCCCGCCTATCAGGCGTTCAAGGACAAGGTACGCTATCGACTGGTGCCGGGTGTGTTTTAAGGGGTTGGCATTTCGGGCCTTGAACGGCCTAATCCCCCTTGGTACGCCGCGCCGCGCGAACGGCTCGAAGTGACTTTCCCTCCTCCACCGCCGGATAAAGCAGTTTTGGGCGCAAAACCCGCTGGGACAGATAGATGCCATTGTGGCCGGAGCAGGCATAGGCCGCAACGCAGGCGATGATCATAGGCAGCATCGGCCCCGGCCCGAACAGCTCCAGCCCCATGATGATACAGGCCAGCGGCGTATTGGCCGCCCCGGCAAAGACCGCGACAAAGCCCAACCCGGCAAATAGATCGACCGGCGCCCTCATCACGCCCGCCAAAGCATTGCCCAGGCCTGCGCCGATGAAGAAAAGCGGCGTCACCTCGCCCCCCTTGAAACCGCTGGACAGGGTGATGACGGTGAACAGGATTTTGAGCGCCCAACTGGCATAATCGACCGGGCCGGTAAAAAAGCCCGCAATGGTGGGTGCCGCCGGATCGGTCGACCACACGCCGAGCCCCAGATAGGCGCGCGTGCCCAGCGCATAGGTCAAAGCAATCACCGCAAGCCCGCCCACAACAGGCCGCGCCGGACCATAGGGGATCAGCCGCTTCAGCCATCCGCCCAGCGTGTGATTGGCCTCGGCAAACAGAATGCTGACCAGCCCGAAAAGCGCCCCCGCCACCGCCGCCTTGATCAGCAGCAGCATGTCCCATCCGTGATGCTTGATGGCATAGGGCGTGTGGTGGATGCCCCACACCTGACAGGCCCAATCGGCCGCATAGCCCGCGATCAGACAGGCCAGAAACCCGCCCAGACGCACCCGCCCGATGGCCAGCACCTCCAGCGCGAAGACCGCCCCGGCCATAGGGGTGCCGAAAACCGCACCAAACCCGGCGGCTATCCCCGCCTTGAGCAGGATCTGAACATCGCCTTCATCCAGCCTTGCCGCGCGGGCCAGGGCGCTGGCTATGCTGCCGCCCAGTTGGACGGCGGTGCCTTCACGCCCCGCCGATCCGCCCAGCAAATGGGTGACCACCGTGCCCAGAAATACAAGCGGCGCCATGCGCAGGGGCACGCCGCCGCCCGGCTCGTGGATTTCATCAAGAATCAGATTGTTGCCCGCCTCAACGCTCTGGCCATAGCGGTGATAGAGCCAGCCGATCCCGGCCCCGCCCACGGGCAGCAGGAACAGCAGCCATGGATGATCGAAGCGCAGGCGCGTGACCGCATCAAGGCTCCACAGAAACGCGGCGCATAAGGAACCTACCAAAGCCGCCATGGCCAGCAGGGCCAAAAGCAAACGCCCCTTCAGCAGCGGAGCGGTCAGAGTTTCAAGGAAAGCGCGCATAATTCCACCTTGTTGCCAGATCAGCGAAAGGTAGGAATCATCAGCCAGACACCCCGAAGTTCACCCAAGGGCCGGGCGGTTCGGCCCATAAGGCCCGGCGGAAATCCATCGCCTTGGGCGCCGCACTGACGCAAATGCGGCCCGCCGTCAAGCCGGGGCATGAGGCAACCGCCCCATGCCCCGCCCGATTAACGCATCGCCTTGACGTCCTCTGCCTTGACCGGGCCTTTGAACTTGTTGCCGAAATGGGTGCGGACGTAATTGACCACATCGGCCACCTGCTGGTCGGTCAGCATGGATCCGATGGCGGGCATGCCGTTCAGCCCCTTGACCACCACCATCGCCGGATAGGCGCCAATGACCAGCTTTTGATTGCCCGCCAACGCAGGATAGCGCCCCGCCCCTTCGGCACCTTTGGCATCGGGCATATGACATGCGGCGCAGACGCGGTTGAAAATCTGCTCGCCCGTCGCCTCGCCCAACATGCGAGCACCGAAGGCAGCATCGCCCGCCGAGGCACCAGCGGCACGGGCAGGCGCCGGAGTCGGTGCCGGATTTTGGGCCGAAGCCACCGAAGCCGCCCCCAACAGGGTCATGCTCAAGATCAGTTTCTTCATCGCCATCACCCCGCCACGACCTTTTGATGCAACCGCGTGATCGCGTCGATGGCCGAGGTGATACCCCCTTCCTGCCAGCCGCCGTAATAGGACGCGTGTTCGCCGGCCAACAGGATGCGGCCATCAAATTTGCACAGGTTGGTGTAATGTTCGGCCCGCGTCTGTTCGGACCACTGGCCAAAACAGCCCAGCGTGAAGGGCACGCGGTGCCATGCCACCGAAATGCCGTTCATGAATTCGGCGCGATATTGCGGGTGGATCTGTTCGCCCCATCCCATCACGCTTTCCACGCGCTGCTGCGGCGTCATCGCGGTCAGTTCATAGCCCGCCGGACCGCCGACATAGCAGCCCAGCAGCACACCCGGCCCCTTGTCGCCATAGCGGGTCGAAGGATAGGAAATCTGGCTGTTGGGCAGGTCGGTATAGGTGATCCCGCCATAGATCTGATCGTCCTGTTCCCAGAAACGGCGCTTGAATTCCAGACCCACCTTGACGCTGGTCGTATAAGGCACAGCGCGGATCGCCGCGTCCAGTTCCGGGCTGACATTCATCTCGATCTGGGCCAGCACCGGCAAAGGAATGGTACAGAGGCAGTAATCCGCCGCAGCCTTCATCACCGCGCCGCTCTTGGTGTCCTTATAGGTGACGGTGACGCCCTTTTCATCCTGATGGATGGCGGTCACCTTGCTGTTCTTGCGCACCATATGACCTACGACGCGTTCATAACCCTTGGCCACCTGCCCCATGCCGCCGACCGGCTGAAAGATCGAGGATTGGTGATCCCATTGCAGATTGCCGCCGATCGAACGCCACAGGCCCGAACGCAGCAGGGTCTGAACATCAATCGGTTCGGACGGTTCGGGCACCGCCGAAAGCCCGCCGCCCGGTTCCTTGTCATAACCGCGCCGTCCGCTGCTGGCCAAACCCTTCACATAGCGCATGTTGCGATCCAGCGCGCCCCATGAACGCAGCGCTTCAAGCAGGATCTCGCCATCTTCCTTGCTGACCGTCTGGGCCAGCGCGCCTGCATTGACCGACTTGGCCAGAAGCTCGGACACATGGCCGTAGAAATCCGCCTGAATATGGCGATAGCGCTGAGGCTTGCCGCCAAACGCCTTCGTATTGTGGACATAGGCGTTGTAGTTGACCTGCATGAACGGTTCGAGCGCGATGCCCAGTTCATGGCAATAATGGATCAGACCATGATGATGCCATGGAATGCGCCACGGACCCGGATTGATGTAATTGCCCGGTGCGAACTGGCACGTCTGCGTCGCGCCGCCCAGTTCAGTATAGGTATCGCCGCCCTGCAACGTCCATGAACGCCCGCCCACGCGGTCGTTATATTCCAGCACCTGCACCTTATACCCTGCGCGCGACAGTTCGAGCGCGGCGGTCATCCCCGCCACACCCGCGCCAAGGATCAGCACGCTGGCACCCTTGCCGCCTTCCAGCTTGGGCGGGCCTTTAAAATTCGAGGCCTTGGCCTGATCCATGCTGGACATGGCCATATACATGGCCGAAGCGCCCGCCGCCGTGCCGATCATCGAGAGCAGATCGCGCTTGGTCATGGGCATAATGGGTTCGTTCATCGCGGGGTTCCCTTATGCGGCCAGAGCGCGCTTGTGCAGGCGCGTGATCGCATCGAGCGAGGAGAGCAGCGCCCCCTCCATCCAGCAGCCGTAGTAAGAGGCATGTTCGCCCGCCAACACGATGCGCCCGTCCATCGAGACGAGGTTCTGGTAATGGGTCGCCCGGCTTTCCTCGGTCCACATGCCGCAACAGCCAAGGATCCACGGCATCCGGCTCCATGCCACCGAGGCGCCGTTCATGAATTCGCGGCGATATTCTTCGGGGTGGAACACGCTGCCCTGCGCCAGCGCGGCCTCGATCCGCTTTTCCGGCGTCATGCCCGCCAACATGTATCCGCCCGCACCATTGGCGAAGGCGCCGAGCAGCACGGCAGGCTTGTCCTTGAAGAAATCGTAATTGGGATAGGAGATGAGCCCGATCGCCTGATCGGTGAAGCTATGCCCGCCATAGATCGAATATTTTTCTTCCCAAAAGCGCGTCTTCATTTCCAGACCGATCTTGACCTGACCGCTATAGGGAACGGCTTTGATCGCGGCCTTTTTGGCGTCGGACACCTGAATGTCCAATTGGGCCAAAATGGTCGCGGGCAGCGTGCAGACCATATAATCAGCCGTCGCGACGCCGGTCTTGCCCGTCACCGTGTCGGTCCAAGTGGCCGCGACGCCCTTGTCATCCTGTTTGATCCCCGTCACCTTGGTGTTCAGGCGCACCAGCTTGGCGATCTGTTTATAGAAACCCTTGCCAATCATATCCATGCCGCCCTTGGGCTGGAACATGGTGGTCTGCATCACATAGTTGAAATAGAAGCTCATCTGGGTCCAGACATGGCTGGACAGGACATCGGACAGGCTGTTGATCTTGGACGGCGTGGGCGCGCCATTGACGCCGCCGCCCGGAGCGCGGTCATAGCCGCGGCGGCTCGACACATTGAGGTTGGTGGTGAATTTGAGATCGCCGTCCAACGCGCCCCATTCACGCAGCGCTGCAATCAGCTTTTCCTTGTCTTCCTTGCTGACCGTGCTGTCCAAGGCGCCTGCGTTCAGCGACTTGCCCAAAAGCTCCGAAACATGGCCGGTGAAGTCCACCGCCAGCTCCTTGTACCGCTGCGGCTTGCCGCCAAAGGCGTCCTTGCGGTGGACCATGGCATTATGGTTGAGCTGGATAAACGGTTCCAGTTCCACCCCAAACGCCTTGCAATAATGGAGCAGCGTGCGGTGGTGATGCGGAATGCGCCACGGGCCGGGGTTGAGGTAATTGCCCGGCTGGAACGCGACATTCTGGGTCGCGCCGCCCACCTCAACGATCTTGTCCCCGCCGCGCACCGAGTAATTGCGGCCACCGGGACGGTCCTGATATTCCAGAACCTGAACCTTGTAACCCGCCTTGGTCAGCTCATAGGCCGCCAGCATGCCCGCAAGACCCGCGCCAAGCACCAGCACGCTGGCCCCGGCGCGCGCGCCCGACAAAGCGGGCGGCCCGGAAAACTGCGTTTCGGCCGCGTGGCCCAGCGCCGTCATCGCCTGATACATGGCAAGGCCGCCGCCCGCACGACCGATCATGGAGAGCAGGTCGCGGCGGGTCTGGGGCGAAAGATCACTGATCATCTTCAAGTCCTTCTTATTGGCCACAGGCGTTAAGGCAGTCGCGCTTGGGCGCAGGGCCGGTGGCCACACGCTTCACATCGGCAACCGTGACAATGTCATGGTAATCGTTGAAATGGCCGCGCACGTAATTGACGACGGCCGCCATCTGTTCAGGCGTCAGGATTTCGGTGAACCACGGCATCCCGCCGCGACCTTTGAGCAGCAGCGTGATCGGATAATCCTTGTCCGCCAGCTTTGCATTGCCCGCCAGCGCCGGAATGACCGCCCCCGCGCCGCCGCCGCCCTTGGCATCCGCCATGTGGCACGCCTGACAGATTTCCTCGTAAACCTGCTTGCCCTCGGCGGAAATCTGCACATTTGTCGTGCCGCCCGCCGTATCCTGCGCCGTTGCCGGGGCAAAGCCCGCCACGCCCAACGGCAAACATGCCGACAGCGCCAGCGCCCAGCGCCGCTTTCTCTTAAAAATCCCCATTACCGCGCTTTCATCCCTCGCGGACCACGCCGCTATTTCATGTTTCCATGCGCCCACAGGTTGAATGTGACAGTTTCCGCGCGCGGCAATATGGCGCAAATGGCGTATGGCGGGCGTGATGGGGAATGTGGTGAAGCAATAGGCCCGGTGGTGGGTAATCCATGGCGTCGGGGTTGTTTTGTTGCCGGGAATTTGCCTCCGGCGGGCAAAGGGCGGGGCCCTTTGCAATCCCGATACTGTCGGCGTTGTGTCTCATGGAATGGGCCGTATTTAGGCGCAACGTCGTGCAGGGCAATTAAGCCGCTTCGCGGGAAAAAAAGGTATTGTCTGGAAACGCCCCACTTGCGGAAATACTTGCTTTGAAGTAAATTTGATTTCAGGTTTTTACTATGGATAAAAAGCGCAGATGAAAATCCCGCGATGGTATCTGTGGCAGTTTTTGGTGTGGCTCGTTACTGGCCTACCATTCCAATGGTTCTTTACGGCTTTCAACGGCCTCTCATTTTTTTCATTGCCCGATTCGCCAGGGCCTGATGGCCCGCCGCTGTCGGCTTGGGTTCTTGTGATGATCCTTCTCTATCATCCAATCCTGACCGCTCCCATTGCGGTTTGGTCTACAGTGTCTCGGCGCAATCTGCTCGAACGCGACTAATCGCGCCCGCAGCAAGGGTCGCGCTGAAGCCCGAATGATGGAACGGCAGCTTCCCAGCATTTCCGGCCATAGCCATACCACGCCGCGAAGCGGCCTTCAAACCCGCCACCCTCACGCCCAACCACATCACCGCCGATCAAACCCAACGAAGACATTAAAGGGATTGCAAAGGGCCCCCGCCCTTTGCCCGCCGGAGGCAAAACTTCCGCAACATTACAACCAGAGCTTCACCCCCAACACCACGCCCACGGACGATGCGGCCTTGCCTTCGGCCCGCGCATATTCAGCGGTCCGGCCAAGGGAGGAGGTCCAGAGCACCCCGACATAGGGCGCGAACTGGCGCTTGAATTCATAGCGCAGTCGGGCGCCCAGTTCGATGCTGGTCAATCCGCTGCCCAGTTCCCGGTCGGGCTGGTTCTGCACCGAAAAATTCACCTCGCCGCGCGGTTGCAGGACCAGACGGCGGGTGATGCGTTCATCGACGGCGGCCTCGAAACGGGCGGTGACCTCGCCGCGCTGGGACACGAAGACGGCGCCCTGAATGTCAAAGCGATAGGGCGAGAGGCCGTCGATGGCCAGCATCGCATGGGTGCGCTGGGGTCCGGGTCCGAAATCCTGACGCAGACCGCCGCGCAGGTTCCACCATGGGCCAAGCGCATGGGCATAGAGGGCCTGCACTTCGCCCTCTTTGAAGCGGCCTTTTTCGCCGCCTTTGTCAAAATCGCCTTCGCCGCGGGTGGCAAGGACGAAGCGGTTGATGTTGCCGGTCCACGCCTCGCCTTCAAAGTGATAGCCCTGCTCCGCTCCGCCAAGGCGCACTTCGGCAATGTCGGCGCGGAACTGGCTGTAATTGCGGCTGCCGTGACCGGCCATCATCGCGGCTTCGGCGCGGGCCATGGCGGCCGGGTCGTAATAACGGTCGGCAAGGCGGTCGTGGACGGGTTCGGGCGCGGGGGCGCTGCCGGGGCTTTGATCGGTGCCGGTTTCCTGCGGCGGGGCGGTGGTTTCCTGAGCGTGCAGGGCCGTGGTTGACAGCGCAAGGGCCAGAGCAAAAGCGTAACGCATCATCATGCCCCCCGCACCTTGACCACGCGCATCATGCCCATCGCCATATGCAGGAACAGATGGCAATGCATCGGCCAGTCGCCTTCGATGGCGGTCACATCGAAACTCACTTTTCCTCCGGGCATGACGGTGACGGTATGTTTGCGCGGCGACCGGTCGCCATGCCCCGTGGCCAGTTCAAAAAAGTGCCCATGCAGATGGATCGGATGCGCCATCATCGTGTCATTGATCAATGTGATGCGCAGGCGTTCGCCCGTCGTCATGGTGACGGGGTGGTGCGACTCGCTCATCATCACGCCGTCAAAGGACCAGAGATAGCGGTCCATCGATCCGGTCAGATGCATCTCGATCTCGCGCCCGGCGGCGCGCGTGTCAGGGTTCTGCGTCGCGGAAACCAGATCGCGATAGGTCAGGACGCGGTGATCCACCTTGTCCAGCCCCAGCCCCCTGTCCCCGGTGCGGTCCACCGGCATGGGGGCGATCATGTCCACCCCCGGCCCCAGTTTGACGTCGGGCGCGTTGGCCTGGCTGCGCATGGACATGTCCATGCCGCCCCCACCATGCGACATATCCATATCCATGCCCATATCGCGCATGGTCAAACGCACCGGCGCGCGCAGCGGTGGCACCGGTGCGGTCAGGCCGGGGCGCGGGGTCAACGTGGCGCGCGCCATGCCGGACCGATCCATGGCCTCGGCCACGACGGTATAGGCACGGTCCTGCGGCGTGATGAGCACGTCATAGGTTTCGCCCGGCCCCATCTGGAATTCATCCACCTCGACCGGGACCACGGCCTGGCCATCGGCGGCAATCACCCGCATGGCCAGATCGGGGATGCGGACGTTGAAGAATGTCATGCTGCCCGCGTTGATAAAGCGCAGGCGCGTGGCCGCGCCGGGGGTGATGGGCGCGGTGAAATTGTCGCCCACCCCGCGCCCGTTGATCAGATAGCGGAAGACCTTGCCCGTGACGTCGGAAATATCGGCCGGATCCATCCGCATCTGGGCAAATTCCAGACGGGTTTTCAGCGGCTGATCCTTGCCCGCAATCAGTCCCGCCAGCGTCTGGGGATAGCGCGCATAATGGCCCGCATCGACCTTGAGATTGCGCAGGATGCTGGCCGGGTGGACAAAGCTGTGGTCGGACAGGACCATGACGTGATCATGCGCAGGGGGCGCGGGATCGGCGACCGCCGGTTCGATCACGATTGAACCATAACAGCCCATCATTTCCTGAAGCCCCGAATGGCTGTGATACCAATAGGTGCCGTTCTGATGGATCGTGAATTCATAGGTAAAGCGGCCAAAGGCCGGGATGCCCGGAAAGGACACGCCCGGCACGCCATCCATCTGAAACGGCAATTCCAGCCCGTGCCAGTGCAGCGAGCTTTCCTCGGCCAGATCGTTGATGACGGTCAGGCGCAGCTTTTGCCCCTCGCGCAGGCGCAGCGTCGGGCCGGGAACGCCGCCGTTGATCGCCACCGCGCGGGCCGGGCGGCCATCGATCCTGATCGTGGTGGCGCCGATATGCAGGGTGATGTCCTCACCCGACAATTCGCGCGATCCGGGCAAAGTGGCGGCCTGTACTTCGGGCACAGCGGCCGCGGACAACATCGCCAGCGCGGCGGTGCCCTGCAACAGATGTCGGCGGTCAATCATGGGAAAGGACATGCGCGGATCATTCCTGCGGAAAAGGTGTTCGCCATTCATACGCTGGGCAAAGCATAACCCCTCGCATGGGGTGAAAAATATTCATGGCCACGACATTTTTGGCAGAAACGACCGAAACACCCCCGTTCAGCAGCGTTTCAACCGGCAGTCCACGCATTGAGATCGCCATCACGCATGACGAGGCGGGCAAGTCACGGCAATGGTCGCATGAGAACGGGCGCTTCAACGATCAAACCATCCCCGATCCAGCGCGCCAACCATTGCCCGATGACGGTGATGCCGTTTTCCATGCCCCATCGATCAACCGCCCGTTCGCAAATTTGCCCGAACAGGGCCGGAGCACCGATCAGCATAGCCAGTATGTCGCCCTCGCCCGCCTCAAGCCTGCGCAAGCGGCAAATGCCATCACGCCGCCAGACCAGCACGGCGCCCGGCATCGCTTGCTCCTCAGCGGCGAGAGGCTCCCGCCCTTCGGCCAGCGCCATCCAGATTTCCGCGGCATTGGTGTTTTGCGTCAGGATGGTCAGCGCCGGGATGGCTTGCAACCTTGCCGCGTCCCAATCCATGTCTGCCATCTGCGCGGGGGTCATGACCGCCGCATCCGTCGCCACAAAGGCCCGCGAGAGCGCCAGTTCGATCCGCGCCAATTCGCCAATCTCGCGGTCATCGCGATATTCCGCCATCAGGCTGACGGGCAGGCCATCGGCATAATCATCCAGCGTCCAGCTGTGCGGGGGCATGCGGTCAATATGGCGGGCGGCAGCGGCCCGGAAATCCGCTTCGCCCAACCATGCCATGGTTTGCGGATAGGTTTGCGCCAGACATTCCATCAGGCTGGCACGGTAATTGTTCTGGTAAACCGCCAACCCTTGCGCGCGGCAAAGAGGCAGGCTTTGCGCCGCATCCTCATCCCCGCTGACCAACCAGCCCAGAAAATCCTTCTGCAGGGCGCTCAGACGCATTGGGCAATTTCCTCGGCGGCGATGGCTCGCGCCACGTCCAGTTCGGCCAGCAATTCGGGTAGAGGCGGGATATTGTCGTCCCGCTCGATCATCACCGCGGCATGGGGCGCCCGCGCCAAGGCCATGCGCAGCAGCGCCCAGACCGGATCGGGCACGGGCTGATCATGGGTGTCGATCAACCCGTGGCGCCCCTGCGTATGCCCGGCCAGATGGATCTGTTCGACCGCCGAAAAAGGCATGGCGGCCAGATAGTCGGCGGCGGAAAATCCGTGATTCACCGCGCTGACATGGATATTGTTGACGTCCAGCAACAGGCCGCATCCGCTGCGCGCCACGACGGCGGCAAGGAAGTCCCACTCGCTCATCGCATCATGGGAAAAGGCGATATAGCTCGACGGATTCTCGATCAGCATCCGGCGGCCCAGCGCATCCTGCGCCCGCCCGATATTGGCGCAGACCACATCCAGCGCCTCGGCGGTGTAGGGCAAGGGCAACAAGTCGTGGGAATTATGCGCGCCATAGCGCGTCCAGCACAGGTGATCCGAGACGATGCAAGGCTCGATCTCATCGACCAGCGCCCGCAACCGCGCCAGATAATCGCCGCGCAGCCCGTCCGCCGATCCGACCGACATGGACACGCCATGCAGCGCGACCGGATAATCGGTCCGCACCCGGCGCAGGATGTCGCGCGGACGGCCCCCGGCCACCATGAAATTTTCCGAAATGACCTCGACAAAATCGACCGGCACGCCGCCTGTCAGAAAATCGTGATAATGCGGGCGGCGCAGGCCTAATCCGAAACCGGGGCCGAAACGGGGGCCAAAACCGGGTACCGGCGCAAGGCTGGGCATGAGAAACATCCTGATCCGAAAGGGAAGTGCGGCCTGTCGCAAATCGTCCGGCAAGGATTTTCGCGACAGGCCGAAGGGCTTTGGTTTCCGCCTTACTTGGGCGCGGTCAGGCTGCCGCCGGCCTTCACGCAGGCGGATTTGGTCATGTGCTTGAAGCCCTGCCCCTTACAGTCATTCTGGCCCTTGCAATCATGGTTGCCGCTCTTGCAGTCCGAGGTTCCCTTGCAGGAATTGACGCCGTAACAGGCCACCTGCGCACCATGCGCGGCAAAGGCGGGGGCGGCGGCAACCGCGCTCATCGCGATGACAGCGGCGGCGGCGGCAAAGCTGATCTGGCGGGTGGTGGTGTTCATGGCATGTCTCCGATAGGTTCTGCCGGAATGGCAAAGGCTATTCGGGCCACCCAGGGTTCCGGTTACACGCCCGGCACAAATTACCAGCGCAACAGACGCGGCCCCAACAGCGCCCCTGCCAACGCCGCCGCCGCCATGCCCAGCGTATACCATGTCAGCACAAAGATCGCCGCGCTTTCGGGACAATGGAGGCAATAGAGCGTCGCCCCCCAAGCCCCCGCCGTCAGCCCCGCCGTCGCCCCCGCCAGCCGCAGGCGCGTGGGCGCAAGCCGCCGGAACGACCACAAGAGCCCGCCAAAAATGGGCAGCGAGAGCAGAAACACATTGGTCGAGCAGACCTTCCAGCTCATCCCCAACCACATGGCCAGCCATTGCGACGATGGCACCGAGGCCAATTCCTGCACGCTGATCACGACCAGCCCCAGCACCGGCAAACAGGCCAGCCACAGCCACCCCGCCGCCCCCGCATCGGGTCGGGCCAGACGCAAGGTGGCCACAGTGGCGCAAAGCGCGAGGCTGCCGGTATAAAACCATTTGATCCAGAACATGCCCCCATGCATGGCAATCCAGAGGTCGGCGCGAAAGCCAAGCCCCAGCCCCACCGCGATCAGCGTGACCACCGCGCCCGGCGCCAACCCGCCGATAACGCGCCGCAACAGGCTGTAGCGCGGCACAGGCGACACATCGGCGGCCAGTGTGGAAATGAGATCCTCGGTCTTCATAGCAAACTGTCCTTGACCCGCTGCGCCAGAGCTTTCAGCCCGCGATGCACGGAAACCTTGATGTCGGATTCGCCCAGATTGAGGTGCGACGCGGCCTCGGCGGTGGAAAGTCCGTCGATCCGCGTGGCCCGGATCGCGGCGGCCTGTTTGGGGGGAATTGTTTCCAGCAAACGTTCAACATCGGCGGCCGCATCGCTGGCCTCGGCAAATCCTTCGGCGGCCAGAATATCTTCCAGCCCTTCGATGGCGCAGGTGCGCCCGCCCTGACGGAAATGATCAATCATCTTGTAGCGCGCCACGGCAAAGAGCCAGCTGGTGAAAGGCCGCGCCACATCATAGGTCGCGCGGCGGGTATGTACCGCGATCAGCGTCTCCTGCAACAGATCCTCGATCTCCTCCTGCGCGCCCATACGGCGGCGGTAAAAGCCGCGCAAAATCGGCACCAGCGCACGAAGCAATTGGCCATGGGCGGCGCCGTCACCGGCAAGGCCCATCACCATCCATTGTTTCAGCGCCTCTTCACCCGGTTGCATAGAGCCTCCCCAAGGGGCCATTCGGCGGCGACAACCATCCGGTTACACCATGGCGCGGGGGCATGCGAAAATATTCCATCTGTAACCGGGCGCATGATCGCCACGAATAGCGGGGCATGGTTCCGGGCGCTGATTGCCCGATCCGTTATGAAAGGACACATCATGCCCAGCCATTCCACCACGGCCGCCTCGCTCGCCGCTACGCTCGCAATCGCTCTGACCGCCGCGACGGCGCATGCCGCCGACATGCCCAAGACCGAGAAATGTTATGGCGTTGCCAAGGCGGGCAAGAATGATTGCAAAGCCGGCGCGGGCACAAGCTGCGCTGGCACATCCAAAACCGATTATCAGGGCAATGCGTGGAAGCTGGTCAAGGCAGGCACATGCACCAGCATCACAACGCCCAAAGGCAACGGCTCGCTGACCCCCAAGGCATAATGCCGCCTGCGGTCCGCCCCGCCTTGAACGGAGCGGGCCGCAGCGATCGGAGGATACCCCATGAAAGCTCTATGGACGCTTCCCGCCCTGCCCCAACCGCTGACCGATGATCTGCTGCTGTTGTTGATGCGGCTGGGGATTGCGCCGGTCTTTTTCCTGTCGGGCCGGACAAAGGTCGAGGGATGGTTCACCCTGACCGATGCCACGTTCGACCTGTTCCGCACGGAATATGCCCTACCGCTCGTCCCGCCGGTTCTGGCCGCATGGATGGCCACCATTGCCGAGCATGTCTTCTCGACCATGCTGGTGCTGGGATTGGGCACGCGGATCGCGGCGGCAGGGTTGCTGGGCATGACCGCCGTCATCGAGATTTTCGTCTATCCCGATGCATGGCCCACGCATCTTGGCTGGGCCGCTCTTTTGGTGCCGCTGATGCTCTGCGGGGGTGGGCGTTTCGCGCTCGATCGGCGCTTTATTCGGTCGGTTTCAAGATGACTTCAGGCGCTGTCGCGACACGAATAATGGGGTCGCGCCCCCTTCCGCCTTTGCGCTCAGCCTGTTGGTCATTGTGGCCGGGGGGGGGCTGTTGAAGGTGACGGCGGCATCGGCTCGTTTCTAAGCGACTCGATGCTGGGGCGGGCCTGTGCCTGCTGTGGGTCTTGGCCTTGGCGCAATTCGGCCAAAGGGCGACAAGGAATCAGAGCGCCCCCCTGCCCGCCTGAGCCACCAGAAGCCGGATTGTCGCAAGCAGTTCGCCCTGTGCCTGCGGGCAGAGAGAGGCCAGCATTTCCTCATCCGCTCTGCGCAGCGCAGCGACCATCCGGTCCAGCCCATCGCGCCCTTTCAACGTCAGTGTCAAGGCATGGGCACGCGGATCGTTCGCCTGCTCACGCGAGACCAGTCCAAGGGCTTCGAGCGTATTGACCATCTTCATCGCACTGGCCCGATTGATGGAAAGCGCGTCGGCCAGCGCCGTTTGCGTACAGCCCGTTTGCGCGGCAATGACCAGCAATGCGGTAACCCGCGCAGGCGTCATGCCAAAGGCGTCCAGCGCCTGCCGGGCACGGCGGTCCGCCTCCAGATGCAGCAGGCGAAGTTGATAGCCGAATGAATTTTCCAGATCCTGCATCCTGCTCCCGGCCTTTACGCGTCAGAGCGCAATTATTGGACCAAGATCACCCATTGCGCCAATTGTATCCATAGCATACATTAACCCGGTCAACCGCACAATCGTCCCACGCGGGGTGCAGAATCAAAAAGCGGGCAATGGAGAGACCCATGGACAAAACTTTCAACCTTTTGATCAACGGCCGACAAGTCGCGGGCGCCACCACATTCGACGTCCTCAATCCCGCCACCGAGGAAGTGGTCGCCGCCTGTCCCAAGGCCAACCGTGCCCAGCTTGATGAGGCCGTGGCCGCGGCAAAGGCCGCCTTTCCGGCATGGTCGGCGCTCAGCTATGAGGACCGCGCGGCCTATGTTGTGCGGCTTGCCGATGCGCTGATGGAACGTAAGGATGAATTTGCCCGCCTGCTGACCGCCGAACAGGGCAAGCCGATCAATCAGGCCGAATATGAAATCATCGGCTCGACCTTTGTGCTGCGCGCCTTTGCCGAAATGCGCGCGCCCGAAAAGGTCCTGCGTCAGGACGGCGGCAATACCGTGATCGAGCATCGCACCCCTCTGGGCGTGGTGGCCTCGATCACCCCGTGGAATTTCCCCGTCATCCTGCTGATGAACAAGCTGGGCCCCTGTCTGGTCACGGGCAATTGCATGGTGGCCAAGCCCGCGCCGACCACGCCGCTGACCACGCTGCTGTTTGCTGAACTGGCCGGGGAAATTCTGCCCGCCGGTGTGTTCAACGTGATCTGCGACCAGAACGAACTGGGCGGCGCGCTGACCTCGCATCCTGATATTGCCAAGGTCGCCTTTACCGGATCGACCGGTACCGGCAGCAAGGTCATGGCATCGGCCGCCGATGGCATCAAGCGGGTAACGCTGGAACTGGGCGGCAATGATGCGGCCATCGTGATGGGCGATGTGCCGCCCGATGTCGCCGCCGCCAAGGTGTTTCAGGGCGCCATGACCAACGCAGGCCAGATCTGCGTGGCGATCAAGCGGGCCTATGTCCATGAATCGATCTATGAGGAATTCTGCGCCGCCATCGCCAAACTGGCCCAGGCCGCCGTGGTCGATGACGGCACCAAGCAGGGCGTGACCATCGGGCCGGTCCAGAACCGGATGCAGTATGAAAAGGTCAAGGGCCTGCTGGAGGATGCCGTTGCGCAGGGGCGCGTTCTGGCGGGCGGCCAATTGCCCGAACGCCCCGGCTATTTCATCCCGCCCACGATCATTGCCGATTTGCCCGATGACGCCCCGCTGGTGCGCGAGGAACAATTCGGGCCGGTGTTGCCCGTGCTCAAGTTTTCGGAAGTGGACGACGTGGTCGCCCGCGCCAACGACTCCGAATACGGCCTTGCGGGCACGGTGTGGAGCCGCGACACGCAGGCCGCGATGGACATTGCCCGCCGGGTCGATGCAGGCACGGTCTGGGTGAACCAGCATCTGGCCATTGACGCCACGTTGCCCTTCCGCGGTTCCAAGAAATCAGGTCTTGGCGCCGAGCTGGGTCAGGCGGGGCTGCATGAATATACGCAGGCCCATATCATCAATGCGGTCGAACTGGCGCTCGACTGACACAGGTGGATCAACCGCCGGGCGTTCTGACGGTCTTGCGCAAAAAGGCAATGGACCGCAGAACGCCCGCATCGGAAATGCCCCCCGCCTGTGCGATGGCCGATTTTTATATGGGCAATGCCGAATTGGGCGACCCACACTGTGCGGATCGCGCACCTGTGACACAGGGCGCGATCTCTGGGTTGAATTGAGGCGAGAAAGCGACGGAAAATTGATCGCCGCCGCCTTTTCCCTACGCCGCGCACGTTCCATATCGCCAGAAACGTCGCCGCAAGGTTCAGATCGAGGCGGGCAATATCGCTCAAACCGATAATCTTTTTCATGAAATGCGTTTTGCCCGATGAAGGGACTTTGCGTCAAACTGTGCCTGACATTGCAAAGGATCTTTTATGCGCCAGCATCGCGTCGCCGTCGTTCAGGCCGGAAGCCAGTTGTTCAACACCCCGCGCACGCTGGAGCGGATGGCCGCCCATTGCGCGGCGGTAAAACAAGAGGGCGCGCAACTGGCCGTGTTCCCGGAGGCCTATATTGGCGGCTATCCCAAGGGGCTGGATTTTGGCGCCCGGATCGGCACACGCACGCCCGAGGGTCGCGAGGACTATTTGCGCTATTGGCGCGCCGCAATCGAGGTTGATGGCCCCGAATGCCGGACAATAGGTGGTTTTGCCGCCGAGATGAAAGCGCATATGGTCGTTGGCGTCATCGAGCGGGATGGCACCACACTCTATTGCTCCACGCTGTTCTTCGCCCCCGATGGCGCGCTGGTCGGCAAACACCGCAAGCTGATGCCCACGGCCAGCGAGCGTCTCGTCTGGGCGCAGGGGGATGGATCGACCCTGCCCGTGATCGAAACGCCTATGGGCAAAGTGGGATCGGCCATCTGCTGGGAAAACTACATGCCGTTACTGCGTCAGGCGATGTATGATAAGGGCGTTGATCTGTGGTGCGCACCCACGGTCGATGAACGCGAAATCTGGCAAAGTTCGATGCGGCATATTGCCTATGAGGGCCGGATGTTCGTGCTGAGCGCATGCCAATACATGACCCGCGCCGATGCGCCCGATGATTATGCCGCCTTTGCAAACGCGTCACTGACGGATGAACTGATCAAGGGGGGCAGCGTCATAGTCAGCCCGATGGGCGAGATCTTGGCAGGCCCTTTGCGCGGACAAGAAGGAGTTCTGGCCGCAACGATCGACTTGGATGACATTGTGCGTGCGCGCTATGACCTTGATGTGGCAGGCCACTACGCAAGGCCGGACGTGTTTTCATTGCATGTGGATACTACCGCCAGAACCCCTCAGTTAATCCTTTCGGAAATTCAGGAACAATCTGGCGACCCAAGCGGGGTCTCTGGGCAAAGAAAAACCCCTAAGCAAAAGGCTTTGGGGGCCTTCTGATTGGTAGGGAGGAGGGACTGGAATCAGGGCATTGAAATAATTGATATTTTTCTTGAAATCCAGTTCGGACCTTAGTCGAGGCCCCGAAAATTCTGGCCTGAAAAAGCACTCGAACCGCCGCCATTCAGCGCGGTGAGGTAACGAACCGTCAGTACAATTGATGTCTGCCACGTTGTGGCGCAGAGGTCAAATGAAGTCGCGCCGTCATTTCGGCGCCGACCTCATTCAGTGACAGTTAGGGCGGCTCTTTCACCGTGTCAGGGGTCGCCAGTTGGCGCAGATCTTGTCCGGGACCAACCCCAAGCGTTCACGCGTGAACGGCGAGCAGCGACTTCAGGTTGTCAGCTTTGATCCGCGTGCTGCCTTTTTGGAAGGCCGAGGGCTGCTTCACCGAGATGATGACCTATCGGACGCGGTAGTTCATGCAGGTGAGCGATGCCCAAGAAATCTTGGCGAATCTGGCGGGGAAAATTGGCTAGGACGACCAGATACCGATCACCACTGGCCGCCTGCCTTGGCGATTTCGTCCAGGAGAACTTGCTTGGAAGGCGTGCGCCGCGTGCCCTCGTTACGGGGCACATCGACCGAACCCACGACAAGGCGTCGCTCGGCAATGCGCTTGCCAAGCATAGCGAGGCTGGTCGCCTCACGCTTCGTCTTCAAGGTCTTGAACGCCATAGGTCTGAGCCGTTTTTCGCGAATCCTCCACTCGATATAATGGAGATCAAGGCCTTCAGAAAGAAGGAATAATGCTTTGGCCTATCCAAGAGTGTCATGGGCGCCCCCGAAACATAGCTGCGGGATCACATGAAATGGTCCCCCCGGTTCCGGGGCGACCTCATCCATCGCCAGTTATGCTGCCGCCCTCACCTTATCCGGATTGGCCAGTTTGTGCAGATAGGCAACGGCCCTCTCGGCGTGGGCTGCGGCCTGCACGATGGCGCGGGTGTCGTTTTGCAGCACCTTGATCCAGCTCGCGATGTAACTGGCATGGTCCGGGCGAGGCTCGATGGCCAACCCAAGATCGGCGGCAAGGAACGCCGCGCCTAATTCCGCCACTAACTCCTCACGGGCATACCCTTCATCACCCCATTTCTCGCGCCCGAATGAACGATCAAGGCGGCTTTCATGACGAGTCCAATGGACGGTCTCATGGCCCCTCGTCGCATAATAACTATGGGCACTGGACTTGTAACGGATTTGTGCCGGTCACCTGAGCGTTTTATGCTCGCAACAGGAGACCGACGAGATGATGAAGCATAGTGAAGATTTTAAGCGA
>NZ_JBWBQS010000029.1:0-34436 GCF_056279125.1 Novosphingobium sp. Sphag1I
GGCCCTCAATCTTCCGCCGGACAGCCGCGCCGCCTAAGCGTTCCTCGGTTGTTCTCCCTTAGCGTTGTTTAGCGTACCTTCCACGCTATGCCCTCCTTCGGGTCGGCGCCCTCCCGGACCTTGGCTTTGCTGTACTTGATCGACCAGCGCGCATCGCGATCCTTTTGCCGCGCCTTGGCCGGTTTCCAGTCCTCGGGCACTCGGCCTTCCTTGATTGCTGCCTTCTCCGCCTCGGTATTACGCTGCTTGGGCGCCGGAACCACGGTGGCATCGATGATTTGCCCACCCATGGCGAGATAGCCCCGGTCCTTCAGCGCGCCGTCAAACCGAGCGAAGAACTTGTCGATCGCCTTGGCTTGCACCAGGCGCTCGCGGAAAAGCCACAAGGTCGTCGCATCCGGCACCGTGCCGTCGAGACCCAGGCCCAGAAATCGCTGGAATGAAAGACGGTCCTTGATCTGGAACTCGGTGGCTTCGTCAGACAGCGAGTACAGCGCCTGCAGCACCAAAATCTTGAACATCAGCACCGGATCGAATGGCGGACGTCCGCCCTTGCCGCGAACACTACGCCGGAGGGCCGCCACCAGCGGCCCGCGAAAAATCTCGAAGTCCACAACAGCCGCCAAACGTTCCAGCGGATCGCCCGCCGCACTCAGCGCTTCGTAACGATCCGAAAGATCAAAGAAACCCGGCTGCCCTGCCATCCCTGCCTCCGCTCTCGCAAGCAGGAAGTGAATCAAATTTGCACCTCAAACACCAGAGTTTTTCGAGCCATCCAGCTAAGGCGACGAGGGAGTTTTAGAGCGGTTTCCACACGATCTGACTCATCAGGGATTCCTTTCGCGGCGCCGTTGTGATTCACACTTCCTGCTGGTGGCAGGAGGCCAGCATGGATGACACGAGCGCTTTCACAGGATCTTCGGGACAGGGTCGTTGCCGCGATTGATGGCGGCCTGAGTTGCCATGCGGCGGCGGCGCGCTTTGGGGTCAGCGTGTCGAGCGCGATCCGCTGGCGCCGACTTGCGCTGGAGCATGGCCGGGCTGTGGCCAAGCCGCGCGGTGGCGACCGGCATTCCGGCAGGATCGAAGCGCACGGCGGCTTCATCCGGGAGCTGATTGCCGAGCAGGGAGATATGACCCTGGTCGAGGTCCAGGCGCGATTGATCGAGCGCGGCGCTCTGGTCGGGATCGGCACGGTGCATCGCTTCTTCGTCCGTCACGGGATCACGCGCAAAAAAAGACCGGCCACGCGATCGAGCAAGACCGGCCCGACGTCCTGAGGCAACGCCAGCGCTGGTTCGACGGGCAGATCGACCTCGAACCCGAACGCCTCGTGTTCATCGACGAGACCTGGACTGCCACCAACATGACCCGCAGCCATGGCCGTTGCGCCAAGGGTGAGCGGCTGCGGATGGGCTACCCGCATGGTCATCGCAAGACCACCACGCTGGTGGCCGGCCTGCGCATGACCGGCATGGTCGCGCCGATGGTGCTCGATGGGCCGATCAACGGCGACTGGTTCGAAGCCTATGTAGCGCAGGTTCTGGTGCCCGAGCTGCAACCCGGTGACGTGGTCATCATGGACAACCTCTCGAGTCACAAGCGGGCGGCGGTGAAGGAAAGGATCGAAGCGGCCGGTGCAACGCTGCGCTTCCTCCCGCCATACAGCCCAGACTTCAACCCTATCGAGAAGGCATTCTCCCGCCTGAAGGCCATGCTCCGCAAGGCAAGCGAGCGAACCGTCAGCGGGTTGTGGGACTTGATCGGCAAGCTCGTCGACATCTTCCAACCCGCCGAATGCGCAAACTACTTCAGCTCGTGCGGATATGAACCGGAATGAGTGGAAACCGCTCTAGAATGAGCAAAACTAAGGGTCTGGCGGTAGCGGGTTTAGTCATTGCTGCGTTGGCACCGCAGGCGGCATCGGCGCAAAGCGATACCTATATCACCACCGCCGTGACTGTGCAGAATGTGATGATTGGCAATGCTGCAGGCGGCAATGACCAAGTTTGGTTTAGGGTAGCGGGGCAGCCGAGTGGCGTGCCCGCAAACTGCATGTGGAATGGCTATTCGCTGTTTTATGTTGCAACAGATGGTACGATCGATCCGCAAAAGGCGATGTCGCTGCTTCTAACGGCTCAGGTGAGTAAGACGCCGGTACAAATCGAATTTAACGCGCTCTCGACTCAGAATGATTTTTGGGGTTGGGGTTTCACAAATTGCACTGCTCGTCGCTTGGTTCTTGGAGGGTAAAGGACTTATATGCACAGAGGCCTTCTGTGGTTCAAATGGCGCAAATGGCTCTAGCGGGTGGCTCCGGGCAGGCGGGGATAGGTCCCCGCCTGCCCGGGTTTGCCCGGATCAGAAGTTGCGGCGCAGGCTGATCTTCCATTCGCGCGGCATGGCGGGCTGGCCCACCACGATGCCGATCGGATAGCGGATCTTGTTCAGATAATAGAACTTGTCGAACATATTAGTCATCGAGAAGGAGAATTGCCAGTCGCGACTGGCGTCCTCAAAGGCGATGCGGGCATTGGCCAGCACATAGCCATCGACCTTGGCCAGCGGATTGTTGTCGATGTTCGAGAAGAAGGAGGACTGGTAGTTCACGTCGAAGCGCGGGGTCACGGTCCCTGCCTTGCCCAGCGCGAAAGCATATTGGATGCCGCCGCCCAGCTTCCATTCCGGCGCATAGGGTGCGCGATTGTTCAGCGTGATGCCCGCAATCGTGGCCCCGGTTGCGCCAATGCGGGTCAGTTTGAAATCCAGCCAGCTTCCCGAGGCGTCGATGGTCAGACCCGCGATGGGCCGCGCCGTCACTTCCACTTCGACGCCCTTCATATCGGCGTCACCCGCATTGACCGGCGTGGCATTGGTGACGCTGTTGGCCGTGGGCGAGACATTGGTGAAAACAATGTCATGATATTTGTTGTAAAAGGCCGACAGGTTGATCCGTAGCGCGCGGTCGAACAGGTCGGTCTTGGCGCCGATTTCCCATGCGTCAAGCGTTTCGGGCTTGAAGGAAACCGCCTGTTCGGGGGCAAAGGGGCGCGGATTGACGCCGCCGCCCTTATAGCCGGTCGAGAACTGGGCATAGGTCATCACCGCCTTGGACCAGCGATATTCGGCATTGGCGCGATAATCCCAGCGGGTCGCGGCAAACTGGCCGGTCACGCCGTTGATTGCGCCCGCCACCGTATAGGCCGGTTGCGACACGTCATAGGGATTGAGACGGCCATACGTATAGGTCTTGCTGTCATCGGTATAGCGGACACCGCCGGTCAGCGTCAGCGCTTCGGTCAGCTTATACGATGCATGGGCAAAGCCGGATATGCTACGCGCCGGGATGCGGTCCTGCGTGACATAGAAGTTCTGCGCCACCGTGCCCGGCGCGATGAAGGTGACGCCGCCAAACCGGCTGGTGGCCTTGTAATAGAAGCCGCCCACGGTCCAATCGAGGCGATTGTCCAGCGAGGAGCCATTGAGGCGAATTTCCTGCGTAAACTGTTCGTGATTATAGATGTAATTGGCCGAATTGGTCGAATAGGGCGTCAGATCGAGGTCCGAACCATAGCTGCCCTTATAGCGCTGATAGGCCGAAATCAGCTTGAGCGACAGGTCATCGCCCAGCTTATAATCGATCGTGCCATAGATTTCACGCCCGCTCACCTTGCTGACCGGGTCGATATAAGAAGCGCCATGGCTGCCCTTGGCGTCGGTGAAGGGCAGGTTCAGATAGGTGGCGTAATTGGTATAGGAATTGGGTGCGGTGATGAACTGGGCCGGATTGGTGCCCGTCGGCATGGAAAGCGAGGTGGTCAGCGAGAGCAGCTTGCTGGCGCCGATCTCGGAATGGTCCTCGATGGCCATGGCCACAAGATTGGCTTCAAGCCGGTCCGAGGCCAGCCAGCGCAGCGCCACGCGGCCAGCCTGCATGTTCTTGCCCCCCTCGGTGCCCAGCTTGCAGCCCGCATTGGTCGTGGCCGCCGGAACCCCGCTCGACGGGTTGAGGCAGCCATAGTCGAGCCGCGTCAGATAGCCGTCGTTCATCTTGGACACGCCCGAAACGCGCAGGAACAACTGGTCCGGCACCAGTGCGAAATCGGCGCTGCCCTTCAACTCGATGCGGTTGAACGCGCCGTAACCGGCCTCGATATAGCCATGCCCGCTGCCCGTGGGCTTGGCCGAGTAGAGCTTGACCGCGCCGCCGATGGAATTCTTGCCCGCCAGCGTGCCCTGCGGCCCGCGCAGGATCTCTACCCGGTCGAGGTCGAGCAGGTCGAAGATCGAGCCCAGCATCGTGCCGTGGAACACATCATCAACATACATGCCCACGCCCGGTTCAAAGGCAAAGCTGCTGTCATATTGCCCGATGCCGCGGATATAGACCTGCGCGGCCGGACCAAAAGCCGAGCCGCCGGGGCGGATGTTCACATTGGGCGCAAAACCCGCGACATCAAGCACGCTGCCCAGATTGCGCTGCTGGATCGCGCTTGAATCCATGGCTGTGATGGCCAGCGGCGTGTCCTGCAGACGCTGTGAACGGAATTGCGCGGTAACGACGATTTCGCCCGGCGAGACAGGAGCGGCGGATGCATCCTGTTCGGCCAGAGCGGGCGCGCTCCATCCGGCGGCGGCCAGCATGGCAAGACTGCTGCACGTCAGAATGCGGGCGCGTGATGAAAGGAAATGGCGGTTGCCAGGCATCTGATTCTCCCATGTATTTGTGTTGTCTGGCACCCTGCGCGCTGAATTTTGCGGGCGCAGAGGGGCGTTGCCGGTCGCCCGTCCGGGCTCCGGTCATGGAGTGTGTTTTGGGTGAGGATCGCAGGTCCGATGCGGGCGCGCGCCTGCATCGCCGGTCCTGTTTCGGTCGCTTAGGTCTGGTCTTCGATCATATCCGGACATCCCCCTTTGGCGTCGCTCTGTTGGCGATCTGATGGATGCCTTTTGGTTTATCTAGCAACCAATGTCAACGCGCTCGATCAAGCGGATCAATCAGGCCGCGCTCAGCCTCCAGCGGGTCGATGCCATTGGCCAGCTCCAGATTGCTGAACATCCGGGCCAGATAGCCCAGTACAATGGTCTTTTCATTGGGCGAAAAACCGTCGAGCAGCATAGCCTCACGGGCCAGCGCGACCGAGACGATGCGGTCATGCAGCGCATAGCCTTCCTCGGTCAAAGCAATCGGACGCGACCTTTTCGCCTCGCCGATGCTGACCAAGCCGCGCCCTTCGAGAATCTGCATGGAACGGCTGGTAATAGACTTGTTCATAACAAGAATTTCGGAAATCTCGGCCGCCGTCAGCGAGCCTGCATGGGCCACCACGGTGATGATTCGCGCCTCGTTGATGCCGATGCCGAAATGTTTGAGATAGATGCGCGATTGCCAGCGCTCCATGCCATTGGCCAGAACGACGAGATAATGCGGGACATAGAGATGGCGGTCGATCACTTTGCGCGCAGAAGAGGCGGCGCGCGGAGCGGATTGGGCTTGGTCGGTCATGCCCCTTTTTGCGCGTTTCCGGCGCAGAGCACAAGCGGGACCAGAGCCTGCCGATTGACACGACTTGGTTGCCATGTAAACTAATGGACGAGAGGAATGCCAAAGCGCGGCAAAAATCGCGCACCGTGTTCTGCCCGATCCGCACGGCCATATCACCATCTGAATCAGGACCGCCATGACAGACGCTCCCACTACCGGCGCCCTTTGCGCGCCCACGCTCGATTTCGACCTTTTTTCGCCCGAAGTAATGGCCCACCCCGACCATTACGACACGCTGATTCGCGAAACCGCTCCCGCGGTTTATCTCTCGCGCCATAATGTCTGGGCGGTGGGGCGCCATGCCGATGTCCATGCCGTGTTTTCCGACTGGCAGACCTTTTCCTCGGCCTCGGGCACGGGGTTCACCAATATCAAGCGACAGGAAAACTGGCGCCAGCCCAGCCTGATACTGGAAAACGACCCGCCCCAGCATGGCAAATATCGCCGGATCATGAACCGCATCCTCTCGCCTGCGGTGCTGCGCCGCCTGCGCGAAGATTTCGCCAACACCGCCGAGCGGATAATTGATGCCGCGCTGGAAAAGGGCGAAGTCGATCTGGCGGTCGATCTGGCCGAGGCGTTTCCCTTTGCCGCCCTGCCCGATGCGGTGGGCTTTCGAAAAGAGGACCGGCGCAACCTGCTCATCTATTCCGAACTGAATTTCAACGCGATGGGCGAAAAAAACGAGCTTTACCGCGCTGCGCAGGCCCGCGCCGAACCGATCATGAATTGGGTGGTCGAAAATTGCCGCCGCGAGGCTGTGGCGCCCGATACGCTGGGCGCAGCCATCTTTGCCGCCGCTGACGATGGCGAGATCACCGAGGAGGAAGCGGGCCTGCTGGTGCGCATCTTCATTTCGGCGGGCATGGACACAACCATCAACGGCATAGGGCTGACCTTGCAGGCTTTGGCTCAATCCTCCGATGCATGGGCGCGGTTGCGCGCCGATCCCTCGCTGGCGCGCGCCGCATTCGATGAAGGGCTGCGCTATCAGGCGCCAAGCCCCTATATCGGGCGCACCACCACGCGGGAGACGGAGATTGGCGGCGTGAACATCGGAGCCGAGCAAAAAGTCATCCTGTTCATCGCGGCCGCCAACCGCGACCCGCGCCAGTGGGAACAGCCCGACATATTCCAGATCGACCGCAAGACCTCCGGCCATCTGACCTTCGGCTTTGGCATCCACGCCTGTGTGGGCCAGATGATGGCGCGCCTTGAGGCCGACGTGCTGATCCAGGCCATCGCGCGCAAGGTGGCCCGCATCGAGATCGCCGGCGAGGCCAAATGGCAGCGCATCAACTGGCTGCGCGGCCTTGCCAGCCTGCCCGTCCGGTTGGAGCGCGCGTGATGCAGGAAGCCGCCTATCCGCCCCCATTGCGGGCATGGCTGGTGATCGCCTTGCTGCTGCTCGCCTACACGGTGGCCTTTGTCGATCGCCAGATCCTGAGCCTGATGGTCCAGCCGATCCGGGCCGATCTGGGCCTCGACGATACCGCGATCAGCCTACTACACGGTTTCGCCTTTGCCATTTTCTACACGTTTCTGGGCCTGTTTCTGGGCCGCCGCGCCGATCGAGGCAGCCGCAAGGCGCTGATGGTGGGGGGCATGGTGCTGTGGTGCCTGGCCACGGTCGCCTGCGGTTTCTCGCAGAATTTCACCCAGCTTTTCATCGCCCGCATCTTCGTCGGTGTGGGCGAGGCCACGCTCTCGCCCGCCGCGTATTCGCTGATTTCGGATAGTTTTGCCCCCACCAAACGCGGGCGGGCGATGAGTGTCTACACAATGGGCGTCTTTGTCGGCTCGGGTCTGGCACTGGTGCTGGGCGGCATGGCGGTCACGGCCACATCGGGCCATGCCTGGATCAATATGCCGCTGGTCGGGCCGGTGCGCCCATGGCAGGCCGCCTTTATGATCGTGGGCCTGCCGGGCCTGCTGGTGGCCGCGCTCATGCTGCTGCTGCGCGAACCGCCGCGCAGGGAGCTCGCGGGGCAGACCATGCCCAGCCTTGCGCAGACTTTCGCCTTCTTCCGCGCGCGGGCTGCCACCATCGGCTGCATCGTGGTGGGTTTCGGCGTCAATTCGATCATCAGCTATGGCCTGTCGGCATGGGTGCCCTCGCTTTTTATCCGGGTGCATCACTGGGCCGCGGCTGAAATTGCGCTGGCCTATGGGCTGGTGCTGCTGACGGCGGGTTGCGGCGGTATCTTGATTGGTGGTTGGCTGGCCGACCGGATGACGGCGGCAGGCCATGTCGATGGACCATTGCGCGCCTCGCTGCTGGGCATGATGGCGGTTATTCCGGTCGTGCCCTTTGTCGGGCTGGGGGCCACGCCTGCGGTGTCTCTGGCGGCGCTGGCGTGGACAAGCTTCTTTCTGGGTGTGCCCACCGGCATCGCGCCCGCCGCGCTGCATGCCATCACCCCCAATGAATACCGGGGGCAGGTGACGGCGCTCTATCTCTTTGCCATCAATCTGATCGGGCTGGGCTTTGGCCCGACGCTTGTGGCGTTGGCCACCGATCATCTGTTTGCCGCCGATCTGGCCGTGGGGCGTTCGCTGGCGCTGGTGACGGGCATTGCCTCGGTGCTGGCCTTTGCGCTGATCGCTTCGGCCCGGCGCGGATATGGCAAGGCTGTTTAAAACTGTTCCGTGAGAGGAAATGCCATGAAAAAACTGATCAATGATCCGGCCCATGTTGTCGACGAGATGATCGAGGGGCTGGTGCTGGCCGATGCACGGCTGCTGCGTCTGGCGGGCGAGACGGTGGTGATCCGGGCCGATTATGCGGCGCTGCGCGATGCGGGCAAGGTGGCCATCGTGTCGGGCGGCGGATCGGGGCACGAACCCGCCCATGCCGGTTATGTGGGCGAGGGGATGCTGACCGCCGCCGTTGCCGGGCCGGTGTTCACCTCGCCCAGCGTTGATGCTGTGCTGGAGACGATCCTGATCGTTGGCGGGGCTTCGGGCGTGCTGCTGATCGTCAAGAATTATACCGGCGACCGGCTAAATTTCGGCCTTGCCGCCGAGATCGCCCGCACGCGCGGAGTGCCGGTGGAGATGGTCGTGGTGGGCGATGATGTGGCCCTTGGCGATAGCAATGCGGCGGTGGGGCGCCGGGGCATCGCGGGCACCATCTTTGTCCACAAGATTGCCGGCGCGGCGGCACAGGCAGGGCACCCGCTGGCGCAGGTGTTGGCCGAGGCGCAGGCGGCGGCGGAGAATGTCTTTTCGATGGGGCTGGCGCTGACCCCCTGCGTGGTACCCGCCGCCGGGCGCGCGGGCTTTGAACTGGGCGAGGATGAGGTCGAATTCGGCCTTGGCATCCACGGCGAAAGCGGGGTGCGGCGCGCGGCCATCGGCCCGGTCGATGCCATGCTGGAACCGGCGCTGGAGGCAATCCTGCGCCATGGCAAGCTGTTGCCGGGCGAGGAGGTGGCGTTGATGGTCAACGGGCTGGGGGGTACGCCTGCGCTCGAACTGGCCATTGCCGCGCGTTTTGCCCTGCGCCATCTGGCGGGGCAGGGCGTGGGCGTGCGCACCGTCCATTGCGGCACATTCCTCAGCGCTTTGGAAATGACGGGCTGTTCGCTCTCGCTAATGCGGCTCGACGCGACGCGGCTGGAGCGCCTGCAGGCCCATTGCGCGGCCTCGGCTTGGAGCGCGCCGACCACGCCCGGCGCGATGGCGCAGGTGACCGCGCCCGATTATGGCGCAGACGAGGCGGTGACCGGCCCGGCATGGGCGGACGCATCGCAGCAGGCCACTTTCGGCGCGGCCATTCGCGCCGTGATCGCCGCGCTGCGTAAGGCCGAGTCGGAACTGACCCGGTTGGATAGCGCGGTGGGCGATGGCGATCTGGGCATCAGTCTGGCGCGCGGCGCGGACAGTGTGGAGCGTGCCTTTGACACGCTCGATCTGGTGCGCCCCGCTCGCGCTCTGTCGCAGATTTCGGCTTTGTTGCGCCGCTCGGTCGGGGGCACGTCGGGGCCGCTCTATGCGATGTTCGTACTGCGCGCAGGCTTGGCCTTGGCGCGCGAGGAGGATGCAGGCGATGCCGACGCATGGGCGCGCGCGATGCAGGCCGGTTGCGAGGGCATGATGGAATTGGGCGGCGCGGCGCCGGGGGATCGCACGATGCTCGACGCGCTGGTGCCCGCCGCGCAAGCCTTGGCTCAGACACAGGGTGATGCGCGCACGCGGATAAAGGCGGCCCACGCGGCGGCTCTGGCCGGGGCCGAGGCGACCAGCGCCATGGCACCGCGCCGTGGCCGCTCCAGCTATCTGGGAGATCGCACGCAGGGTCATCCCGATCCGGGGGCGGTTGCGGTGGCGATCTGGCTTGGCGCGCTGGCGGCCGTGGCGAACGAAGCTGTGCCCGGTTGAATGCGGGTTGATCGATCCCGGTGGTAGCGCGCGTCGCCACCGGGAAATGGGCTTTCACGGCAGTGTCAGGAATTGCTTGGCGCGTCAGCATGGCGTTAAGTTGATGATCTGCGCGCAGCTTTGGCGAAGGCACCGTGGAGATTTTGAGGCTGTTGCCGAGTGGCGTGATGGATCAGACTGCCATCGCGCAGGATGGGCTTGGGGATTTTGAAGGTCTGTGAAGGGTAGCCTGAGTGCGGCACCCTTGCTTCCGTACATCTATAATTTACATAATTCACATTATTCATAAAAATGGTCCCGCCGCCAGACCATGCCACTACCGCTCCTTCCTCAAAGCATTCTCCACCCTTGCCAGCTCTTCATGCCGACAAAGAGGAATGGTCGTGTCGGCGCTTGCCTCCAAGGCGCGCCCGAGGTCGGCCAGCAGATCGTCGCCATGTTCCAATCCGACCGAGAGGCGCAGCAGATTGTCCTTAATCCCTGCCGCTTGACGAGCTTCCTTGCCCATATCGGCATGGGTCATGGTGGCCGGATGCGCGATCAGGCTTTCAACGCCGCCAAGGGACTCAGCCAAAGTCAGCACCGAAATACGAGCCACGAAGCGGCGGACAGCAGCCTCCCCCCCGGCCAGTTCAAAGCTCAACATCGCGCCAAAACCCGTTTGCTGCGATCCGGCCAGATCATGTCCGGCATGAGAGGTCAGGCCGGGGTAATGCACTTTGGCAACGGTGGGGTGACTGTGCAGAAATTCGGCAATGACCATGGCGGTGGACTGCTGTTGCTGCATACGAGGAAACAGGCTGCGCAGCCCTCTCAAGGTCAGCCACGCATCGAAAGGCGAGCCTGCGGTGCCGATCACGTTGCACCATTGCTTCAGGGAAGCCGCCGCCTGCTCCTGCGCCGCAATGACCGCTCCACCGATCACGTCGGAATGTCCGTTCAGAAATTTGGTTGTGGAATGAACAACATAATCCGCCCCTAATGCAAGGGGCCGCTGAACCGCCGGAGAAAGGAACGTGTTGTCCACCGCAACCTGTGCGCCAACGGCATGGGCCATCCGGCATAAGGCGGCAATGTCGACAATACGCATCAACGGATTGCTTGGCGTCTCGACAAATAGCATCGCCGCGCCGCGCCCGAGAGCGTCCGATACGGCATCAAGATCGGACTGATCGACAAAGGCGAGCTGAAAATGCCGCCGCGCCGCTCTGGCCTTCAACAGCCGCATCGTCCCACCATAACAATCGTGAGGCGCGATCACCAGATCATCGCACGACAATTGCCCCAGCACCAGATCGATGGCCGCCATGCCGCTGGAGGTCACCACCGCCCCGGCCCCGCCTTCCAGCCGGGCCAAGGCATCGCACAAGAGGTCGCGCGTCGGATTGCCCGCGCGGCCGTAGTCATATTGGCGAGCCTGATCGAAACCGGCAAATTCATAAGTGGTCGAGAGATACAAGGGCGGAGCAACCGCGCCAAAGGCAGGATCCGTCGCAACACCATGGCTGGCCGCGATGGTTTCCCTTTGCAAGGGGTGATCGTGGCGGTCTTTTGTCATGTCTGCACTCCTGTCCTGATGGCGGCATGAAGCGCCGCGTGACGCCAGATCATAGGACTATGCTGGCCAGGCTATGCTTGTCGAGGTCGGCGTAAAAGGCCTGCTCGGCGGCGATCAGGCGAAACTTCAGCCGGCATTTGCCGTCGAGTGAACAGTCCCGCTCGCCCCCCGTGGTCAAACAATCCACCAGCGCTTGTCCCTCCTCAAGCCGGCGAATGGTTTCTCCCAGAGAAATCTGATCGGGCGGGCGCGCCAGAATGGCCCCGCCCCCGCCCCCGCGCCGGGTTTCGACAATTCCCATTTGCGCCAGCTTCTGAATGATCTTGGCGAGATGATTGCGCGGGAGGCCCAGTTCCTCGGCCAGTTCGGCGGTCGAAAACACACGCTCAGGCGCACGCGTCATGCGCATCAACATCCGCAGCCCGTAATCGGTAAAGGAGGTCAGACGCATGGCCATATCTTTCGATAGATGAATTGGTATTTACAATGCCTATTAACAAGCGTAGCGATCCCTTGCAACGCTGGACAGGCTCGATTCCAGCTAAACGGCTTATTGTCTCCCAATGGATTGGAGCAACACATCGTGACCGACACCCTTATGCTCGACCCGGTGGCGCGGACCCATCACATCGAACAGCACTTTCACGGGCGGCATCGTGAACAATTCCCGCAACTCATTGCTTGGGCTGAAAAAGTCGAAGCCGTTCACGCCGACCAAAGCAATGCGCCCCACGGCCTTGCCGCCGCCCTGCGTCGCTTCTTCGACGAGCTGTAAGCCCAATTGCCATATCGCGCATATCCAAGGGGCCGCAACGTGAGCAACACCGCCGATCAGACCCGCCCGTGGCAAGGCCCCGCGCTCTTCACCTACGGTTTCAGACCCTTCTTTCTGGGGGCGGGCCTGTGGGCCGGGCTGGCCATGGCGGTGTGGATCGGCATGTTGTCGGGCCTGTTTGCCCTGCCGACCGGTTTTGATCCGATCAGCTGGCACGCACATGAATTTCTCTATGGCTATCTGGGCGCGGTCATTACCGGTTTTCTGCTGACCGCCGTTCCCAACTGGACGGGCAGGGCGCCGATGGTGGGCTGGCCGCTGATCGGGCTGTTTTCGCTCTGGGTGCTGGGCCGTATTGCCATTGCGATGTCGCAGATGCTGTCGCCGGTTCTGGTTGCGATGGCGGATCTGGCGCTGCCGGTGGTCTTGTCCCTCGTCATCGCGCGGGAAATCATTGCCGGGCGCAATTGGCGCAATCTGGGCGTGCTGGTGCTTCTGGGCATTTTCACGCTGGGCAATGCGACGTTCCATTGCGAAGCGGCCCGCCACGAATTCGCCGCTCAGGGACAAGGCCTGCGGATCGGCGTGGCGTCCGTCATCATGCTGATCGCCCTAATCGGCGGTAGGATCATTCCCGCTTTCACCAGAAACTGGCTGACGTGCAACCGGCCCGGCCGGATGCCCACGCCTCCCGAACAGGCTTTCGACAAGATCGCGCTGGCGGTGCTGCTGGTGGGCGCTCTGGCATGGATCGTGGCACCCTCATCCCGCCTTACGGCTCTGGCGCTGGCCGCTGCGGGCGTGCTGCATCTGCTGCGCCTTGCCCGATGGGCCGGGGATCGCACGCTGAGCGAACCGCTGGTCTGGGTGCTGCACCTTGCCTATGCCTTCCTGCCGGTTGGTGCGCTGGCTATGGCGGTTTCGGCGGTGGCCCCTGCCCTTACCACCAATGCGGCGGGGCAGCATCTGTGGATGGCCGGTTGCATCGCCATGATGACGCTGGCCGTGATGACGCGGGCCACACGCGGGCATACCGGCCATGAACTGGCCGCGGACGGCATCACGACGGCGCTTTATCTGGCCTTGTTCGCAGCGGTCATGCTGCGCTTTGCCTCGGGCATGATCCCGCAATGGAGCCCGGCTTTGCATGACCTTGCCGGAATTGCATGGATCGCGGGTTTTGCCGGGTTCTGCCTGCGCTATGGCCCGATGCTGTTGAACCGGCGGGACGGCCAGCCCCAATGACAAAACCTTGCTTCACGCGATCAGGCTGTATTGATCATTTACCGCAATATTTTTGATATTAAAGTGGCAGTATCACAGGATGATCTGCGCGGCGGCGCTCAGCCCTGCCCTGACGCGATCCATGACGCCCGCATCCGCGCGTGAGGAATGAACAGCATAGGCGGAATGGGAAAATTCCGGGCTTCCCGGCACCAGTATTAGGCGCCCCTCCTCCAGATAGGGCCGGATGAAACCCTTACGGAAATAACCGCTCCCCCCTGCGACAAGGATATATTCCAAAGCCAGCGGACCATAACTGATCGACATCACCGCGTTGGGCTGATCGGGGAAAGCGGCCTGATAACTGGCCGCAAATTCCTCGCCCCAATCGATCTGCACATGATCCTCGGGCGTCAGTTCAACCGAGGTCGGCGTGGTCCTGACCAACACCAGCTTTTCCTCAAACAGCAGTTCGGCCACGATACCGGGGCGGCTGGGCGCGGCATAGAGCACGGCCACATCGAGCGTGCCATCCTGCACCTGCTCCATCAGGCGATCAGCCGTGTCGATCTGCGTGCTGACGGCAATATCGGGGCATTCCCGGCGCATCCAGATCAGCCAGTGTCGCAGCAAAGGGCTCCACAGGCTAAGCTCCGCGCCGATGGTCACCACCGTCTGGCGCCCCGGCGGCAGCGCCACCGCGCGCTGGGCGCGGGCCCAGACCTGCACCAGCGTGGTGGCAAACCGCTGGAACTGTTCGCCCGCGGGCGTCAGCTTTGCCCCGGCCTTGTTGCGGATGAACACCGGCCGTTCGAGCTGCTCCTCCAGCACCCTGATCCGTGCGCTGACGGCGGTCTGGGTCAGATTGAGGTTGTTGGCCGCGCCCACAAAGCTGCCCGTCTTGACCACCTCGAGGAAAGTGCGGGCGATGCCTATATCCATCCAAAAATAATCCTTGTGTTAAATTCAATCAATGCAATTTTCCGATGGATATTAGCATGAGGAACTGTCCTCATAAAGCGCCGCAATGGGCCGCCCTTTCCGCCCGCCCTTGGCCCCAGAACCCGGAGAAGGTGCAAAAATTCGATGGATGAACCACAAATATTGGCATTGGATGGCAGGAAGCCGAGCAGCTAAACCTTGCCCGAAAGGGCGACATCACAATGGCTCCAATGGAGATATACCGCAGAATATGCAAAGCCTTGGGCGCATCACCCGGCACCATGATGGCCACGGCCCTGCTCGCGCTGGCTACAGCCGCCCTATTGCTGATGCAGCGATATCTCGCCCTCGCTGATTCCTCCCTCTACGTTTTTGTCATTCTGGCGATGTCAATGGCGATCTCGATCATGGCCCGGCGCGACGACGGGGCCTGATAAAACCCATTACGCCGAAGACGGGAACAGATTTCACGTTAAAATCAATTTAATGCACTTTATTTGCTTATTCCATTCAAAATTTTGCTTTTGTGCAATCCCTACCCTGCCCGCTAGTGGCCCACCTCGATCCTGAGGGCAGCCGGGCACGCGGCCTGTTCGCCCATCGGGAAGATCACAAGCCCAAGCGAAACATCATCCCATGTGGCCGCCCAAGCCTTTGACCATCGACCGCCGCAAACTGCTGTTTTCCCTCAGCAGCTTCGTGGCCGCCGCGATCACTCTGGCCATTGCCTTTGCCGCCAGCCTGCCGCGCCCATGGTGGGCCCTGCTGACGGTCTATGTCACGGCCCAGCCCATGGCAGGCGCCTTTCGTCCCAAGGTCATCTATCGCCTGTTGGGCATTGCGGTGGGCGCTATCACCTCGCTGACGGTCGTGCCCAATCTTCAGAACTCGCCCTCCTTGCTGGTCCTGGTGATGGCGGCATGGACCGGATTGTGCATTGCCATTGCCGTGCTGGACCGCAGCCCGCGCGCCTTTCTGTTTCAAATGGCCGCCTTTTCCAGCGCCGTCATCAGCTTTCCCTATCTCGACGATCCGGCCAATATTTTCGACACAACCATCGCGCGGGTTGAGGAAATGGCGGTGGCCATACTCTGCGTCACGGCGGTCCACGCGCTGTTTCAGCCATGGCGCGCCATCGATCCGATCCGGGAGCGAGCCGACACTTTTCTGGTGGACGCGGCGGCATGGTGCGCCGATGCCATCGCCATGGGCACCATCCGGGCCGAGCCGCTCCATCGGCGCAAACTGGCCACCGATGTCACCGAAATCGGCATGATCGCGCTGCATCTGCCCTTTGACGATCCGGCCGCCCCCGCCACCCGCAGCACGATCAGGGCGCTGCAACATGAATTGACCGAGATCCTCCCACTGGCCTCGGCGGCAGCAAACCGGATCGCGCTGCTCGATGCCGGGGGCGGTTGCGGCTCGTCGCTTATGGCTCTGCGCGACAGGATTGCCGAATGGCTGGGCGACGCCCACACCGGGGATGAGGCATGGATTGTTCAAGGAGAAGCCCTCGCGCGCCTCGCGGGCCAAAGCCCTGAACCGGGCGCGCATCCATGGACCGGCCTGCTGCGCGAAAGCGCGGCGATGCGCATGGGCGCGATGGTGACCGCGCTGCTGCGCGCTCATCGCCTTGCCGCCACCTTGGGGGCAAAGGCGCCCGACCTGTCAGATTATCGCACCGACCGCTTTCCGCTGGCCCGCGATCACGGCATCGCGGCCATGGCCGGATTGGCCACGGCAGCCGCGATCATGCTCTATTGCGCAGTCTGGGTGCTGCTGGCCTGGCCCGCCGGTTCGGCCACGGCCGCCTTTGCCGCGCTGATCACCTGCTCCTTTGCCGCGCAGGACGATCCCGCCCCGGTCATCGGACGCTATCTGATGGCCACCTTGCGTACCTTTCCGCTGGCCGCGCTCTATCTCTTCGTGATCCTGCCCCGGGTCGACGGGTGGTTCATGCTGGTGCTGACGCTGGCGCCCGCGCTGATCCGCATGGGCTATATTCAGGCCGATCCGGCACGTTCCGCCCAAGCATTGCCGATGTTTTCCTGTTTTATCGTGGCGATGGGCTTTCTTGCCCGGTTTCAGGGCGATTTTGCCGCCTTTATCAACACCGGTCTGGCCCAGATCGGCGGGATTGTCACCACGCTGGCCATCACGCGCCTGTTCCGCTCGGTCGAGGCGCAATGGAGCCTGCGGCGGGTCCTGTCGGCCAACTGGGCCGAAATGGCCCGGCTTTCCGATATTCGCCGCCCCTACCGCGCCGGAGGCTGGAACGCGAGGGCAACCGACCGAATGGGGCAGATCGCCGCGCGCATGGCTCTGTCCTCCTCCGCCGGTCCCGCGGACGCCGCCGATGCGCTGGCTGATCTGCGGATCGGGCGCAATGTCCTGCCGATCCGCGGCGCCCTGCCCCATGTGCCTCATGCCGCACGCCACCATTTGGGCGAAGTGCTGGCGATGCTGGCCGACCTATTCCGGCAGAGAGGACTCGCGAGGCAGGAGCTCAGGCCCTCGACCTCGCTTTGCTCGGCCATCGACGGCGCGCTCTCGGCGCTGCTGCCCCTTGCGCCGGATGCCCATCGCTATGCCGCCCTTGCCGCGCTGGTGGGCATGCGCTGCAACCTGTTTCCCGATGCCGCCCCGCCCCATCTGGAGGCTGCCCCATGATCGAGGAAGTGGTCCTGCTGGGCATCTATGCCCCCGCCGCGCTGGTATGGGCGGTGCTGGCGGTCGTGGTGGTCTGGCTGATCCGCCCCGCTTTGCTGCGCCTGCCGCTGGCCCGCCTCGTGTGGCAGCCTGCTCTGGTCGACATCGCCCTGTTCATTGCCGTCTGGTGGGGGCTGTCCGCCCTTGCCGACACGTTCCTCCCAGCGTGGATTGCGCATCACTCATGATACATCGAACCAATCTCCTTCGCTCGATCGGTACGCTTATGCTGATTTCGACCATTCTTTTCGGCATTTACGCGCTGTGGATGCGCTATCAGGTCGAACCGGTCACGCGCGATGGCAAGGTGCGCGCCGACCTCGTGCCGGTGGCGCCCGATGTTGCGGGGCTGGTGACACAGGTGGCGATTGGCGACAATCAAAGCGTGCGCAAGGGGCAGGTCCTGTTCGTCATCGACCCGCCGCGATATAGGCTGGCGCTGGCACAGGCCGAGGCGACGCTGGCCGATCAACATGCCCAACTGGCCCAGGCCATCCGTGAGGATCGGCGCAACCGCGCGATGCCCGATGTGGTCGCCGCCGAAATCATCGAGGAAGGCCGCACCAAGGTCGAAACCATGCGCGCAGGACTGGCGCGGGCGGCGGCGGCGCGTGATGTGGCGCGGCTCAACCTTGAACGCACCAAGGTCCGCGCGCCGGTCGATGGCACAATCACCAATGTCTCGATGCAACCGGGGATCTATCTGGCGGCGGGCAAACCGGCGCTGGCGCTGGTGCATGGCGCATCCTTGCGTGTCGAGGGCTATTTCGAGGAAACCAAACTGCCGATCATCCACACCGGCGATCCGGCCAGCATCTGGCTAATGGGCGTGCGCGACGAAATCCACGGCCATGTCGAAAGCATCGCGGGCGGGGTCGAGGACCGCGAGCGCAGCGGGGGCGAGGCGCAACTGGCCAATGTCAATCCCGCCTTCACATGGGTCCGCCTTGCCCAGCGCATCCCGGTGCGCATCGCCACCGACAAGGTTCCCGCCGGGGTGCGCCTGATCCCCGGCCAGACCGCAACGGTCGAGATCCATCCGCGCGCCGATGGACGCATCGTGCATAGGAGCCTCCCGTGGTGAGGCGGGCGCTTTGCGTTCTGGCGCCGGTCCTGCTGGCCGCCTGCGCGCCGGTGGGGCCCGATTATCATGGACCGCAGAGCGCGCTCGTCACCCGCCCGGCGGTCAGCGGGCCGTTTGTTGCAGGCGATAGGGCCGTCGATCGCGCCATGTCTTTGCCCGATCGCTGGTGGCGGCTCTATGACGATCCGGTGCTGGATGGATTGGTCGAACAGGCCTTTGCCGCCAACACCGACCTGCGTGTGGCCAACGCCAATCTGGCGCGCAGCATGGCCCTGCTGGGTGAGGCTCACGCCCGGCGGCAAGTGCAGGCCGGGTTCAGCAGCGAGGTCAGCGAGCAACAGCGCTCCGCCGAGCAGGTCTTGAGCCATGTGCAGCCGCACGAGCGCCCGCTCTACGATATAGGCGTGGCGGTCGGTTATGACCTCGACCTGTTCGGCGGGATCCGGCGCGGGATCGAGGCCGCCTCAGCCGACAGCGACGCGGCCCGCGCCGCGCGCGATCTTGTGCGGGTGGCCGTGGCCGCCGAAACCGCTCGCGCATGGGCCGACATCTGCAATGCCGGAAACCAGATGGCCGCCATGGAGCAGGTTATCGCCGCCCAGCGGGGCGATCTTGCGCTGAACCGGCGGATTGTGGCGCAGGGGCGATTGCCCGCTTTCGAAGCCGAAAGGCGTCAGGGAGCGGTTGAGGCAAGCCGCGCCCGCCTGCCGCAAATTCAGGCCCGCCAGCGTAATGCCGCTTTCCGTCTGGCCAGCCTGATCGGGCGCCCACCCGAAGAGTTCGATCCGGGTTGGCTGGGCTGCAACCGGCCCTTGGCACTCAGGCAACCTCTGCCGGTTGGCGATGGCGCGGCCCTTTTGCGGCGGCGACCCGACATCCGCATCGCCGAACGCCGGATCGCGGGCGATACGGCGCGGGTCGGGGTGGCCATGAGCGCTTTGTATCCTGACATCCGTCTGGGCGCATCCATCGGATCGACCGGCGCGGTAGTGGACCGGTTCTCTCCGCTGACCAACCGCTTTGCTTTGGGGCCACAGATCAGCTGGACCGTCAATCGCAGCGCGGTGCGCGCAAGGATTGCGGGCGCCCGCGCGGGTGTCGATGCCGATCTGGCCGCCTTTGACGGCAGCGTGCTCAAGGCGCTGCGCGAGGTAGAAACGGCGTTGAACACCTATGCGGCGGACCTCGATCGGCTGAACGAGTTGACAAAGGCGCTAGAGGCGGCCGCGCTGGTGGCGGAAAAGACGCATAAATTGCGCGCCGGGGGCCGTATCGGCGCCCTGCCCGCGATTGCGGCCGACCGCGATGCCGCCATGGCCATGCAGGCGGTGGTCGATGCGCGCGCGGATATCAACACCGACCAGATCGCGGTCTTTCTCGCGCTAGGCGGAGGATGGGAAGCCCATCCCTGACGAGCGGATTAAAACAGCCCGTGACTGCCCCCGACCGCCCCCAAAACCGTGACCACGCCCGCCAGCGAGAGCACCTGATGCATAATCTTCAGCCGCGCAAAATCGGCCGCCGGGTAGTTTGATCGGGCCATTCGGCGATGCAAGAACAGCGGTTCGAGGACAAAAAGCATCAGCGCGAATATTAGCCACAGACCGACCATCGCCAGCATCCACCAAAAGCGGGGATCGGCAAAGCGCGCCCACATGTCTGCGCGCCAGACCATCCACAGGCCCGATACCCCCGCCAGCAGGACCCACAGGCGCGCAATGGGAGCAAAACCGGCCTCGATCCGGTGAAAGGCGGCAAGGCGCTCGTCAGGCGGGCTGTTCTTTTCGACCGCAGGCAGCACCACCCATGTCACAAACCAGACCCCGCCAATCCACGCCATCACCGCAATGACATGAAGGACCCGCGCAAGGACGAAATCATCGATGCACATATTCACGATATCCCTCAATTTGATCGCCGTAGATCATTTTTCGATTAAATCAGGCCGGGCAAAGGACTCCAGCGCGACGCGATCGGTGATGATTGCCGTCGTCCCATTCGCCCCAACGCCATGTTGTCCCAGCACGGCAAAGGCGCGCGACAGATTTTCCGGCGTCATGCCCAGCAGCGAGGCGAGCAGGCGCTTTTCGGTGCGAAATTGCACCTTGCCGGGCACACCCTGACGGCGCTCCTGCTGAAGCAGCAGATTGCCGAGGCGCTCTGCCGACTGGCGCAGCTTCATGTCCGCCAAGGCCAGCACCAGATCGCGATAGGCCAGCGCCAACTCGCGCATGGTCGCCTCCATCAACGCATGATCCTTGCCCACCACATCGCGCATCAACGCCGCCGGGATCAGCAGAATCCGCGAAGAACTCAAAGTCCGCGCCGACATCAGATAGGGCATGTCAGTTATCGCTGCGGCAAGGATGAAACTCGACACCGGCTCGATGATCCGCATGGTCGTATCGCGCCCCGCTCCGCTGGCGAACAGTTCGATCAGGCCATCGACCAGAACATAGAGGAAATCGGCCTTTTGCCCCTGTTCGAACAGGGTCAACTGGGGCGGAAACACTTGCAGGAAGGAGGCGGAGAATATCCGCTCCCGCTCGGCCTCATTCATCTCGCAAAACAGGGGCAGGCTGGCAATTTCCGGCTTTTCCTCGGAACGCATCGAACAGCTCCCTTTTATGATTTCTTGCGCCTTGTGGACGCGGCTTGATAATAATCAATCGCTGTCTTGATAAAGATCACCCTCATCCACAACCCACATCATGCCGGGGCGATTTACGCCTACTTTGCCCCGACAATTTGATTGAGATCAAGCCCATCCTTGGCATGGATTGGGAAAGCGTCGAGCGACAGGTTTCCGATTTGGAGCAGTTCGTCATGACAGCGCAGAGGGCGATCACCAAGACCGAACAGAACAGGGCGCTGGGGCTTAGCACTCTGGCCTTTACCGCCTGTTTCGCCGTGTGGACAATCTTTGCCATCATCGGGATCCGGATAAAGGCCGAACTCGGTCTGAACGAGGCGCAGTTCGGCCTGCTGATCGGCACGCCGATCCTGACCGGATCGCTGGTCCGACTGCTGCTGGGGGTCTGGACCGACCTGTATGGCGGCAAGCGGGTCTTTCCCTTGACCATGCTGGCCTCGGCGGCCTCGACCTTTGCGCTCGCGCGGGCCGACAGTTACCCCGCGATGCTGCTGGCCGCGTTGGGCCTTGGGCTGGCGGGCGGCGGCTTTGCGGTGGGCGTTGCCTATGTGTCCCGGTGGTATCCGCCATCGCGTCAGGGAACCGCGCTGGGCCTGTTCGGCTTGGGCAATGTCGGGGCGGCCGTTACCAGTCTTGCGGCCCCTTTCGCCATGGACGCCTTTGGGTGGCGGTATACGGCGCAAATCTGGGCGATGGCGTTGGCCGGATGCGCGCTGCTCTTTTACCTGCTGGCCCGCGATGATCCCTCCTTTGCAGCGCGGCGGGACAATCGCGCCGCCGCGCCAACGCTGGAGGACCTGCTCCAGCCACTGCGGCGCGAACAGGTCTGGCGCTTTTCGCTCTATTACTTCTTTGTTTTCGGCTCTTTCGTGGCGCTGGCCCTGTGGTTGCCGCGCTATATGATCGGCGTTTACGGCCTCGACCTTAAAACCGCAGGCGTGCTGGCCACCACTTTCAGCCTCTCGGCCAGCCTGTTTCGGGCCTATGGCGGCGTGCTGGCGGATCGATATGGGGCGCGGCGGATCATGTATGCGTCCTTCGGCGTGTCGCTGCTGGTACTGTTCATGCTGTCCTATCCGGCCACCGATTACACGATCCATGGGATCAAGGGCCCGATCACCTTTTCCACCTCGATGGGACTGGCGCCTTTCGTCGTCGCGCTATTCGTGCTGGGCCTGTTCATGGCGCTGGGCATGGCGGCGGTGTTTAAGCATATTCCGGTCTATTACCCCGATCATGTCGGCGCGGTGGGCGGACTGGTGGGCATGGTCGGCGGGCTTGGCGGGTTCGTCCTGCCCATCGTGTTCGGCGCGATCAGCGATCTGACCGGCATCTGGACCAGTTGCTTTGCCGTCCTCTTCGCGCTGGTCGCGGTGGCGCTTGGCTGGATGCATCTGGCGATCCGGCAGATGGAGCGCAAGGCGGGCGGCATCGAGCGCGCCGCCCTGCCCCAATTGCCCGAAATGATCGCGCTGCACGATCCAACCCGCCATGGCGCCCCTGCGCCAAAGGTGCTGGCCGACTGGCGTCCCGAGGACCCCGCCTTTTGGGAGACGACGGGCGAGCGCATTGCGCGGCGCAATTTGATGATTTCCATCCCGGCCCTGTTGCTTGCCTTCGCGGTCTGGATGGTCTGGTCCGTGGTGGTGGCGAAACTTCCCCTTATCGGTTTCGACTATACCACGGACCAGTTATTCTGGCTGGCGGCTCTGCCCGGACTATCGGGGGCCACGCTGCGGATTTTCTACAGCTTTATGGTGCCGATCTTTGGCGGGCGCCTTTGGACCACGCTCAGCACGGCCTCGTTGCTGATCCCGGCCTTTGGCATCGGCTATGCGGTGCAGAACCCCGGAACGCCCTATTTCATCTTTCTCGTGCTGGCCCTGCTGTGCGGCTTTGGCGGCGGCAATTTTGCCTCTTCCATGGCCAATATCGGCTTCTTCTTTCCCAAGGCGCGCAAAGGCAATGCCCTGGCCCTTAATGGCGGGCTGGGCAATCTGGGCGTGTCGGCGATGCAGTTCCTTGTGCCGGTGGTCATCACCGGCGGGGTCTTCGGCGCCCTTGGCGGAGAGCCGCAACGGGCCGGCACGGGCGCGCATCTGTGGCTGCAAAATGCGGGCTTTGTCTGGGTGCCATTCATCATCGCCTCCAGCCTGCTGTCATGGTTTGGCATGAATGACATTGCCGATGCCAAGGCTAGCTTTGCCGAACAGGCCATCATCTTTCAGCGCAAACACAATTGGCTGATGTGCTGGCTCTATACCGGCACCTTCGGCTCCTTCATCGGCTTTTCCGCCAGCCTGCCGCTGTTGGCCAAAAAGGAATTTCCGGCGGTGGAGGCGCTGAAATATGTCTGGATCGCCCCGCTGGTAGGCGCGATCAGCCGGGCGGCAACGGGCTGGGTTGCCGACCGCTGGGGCGGGGCGCGCGTCACATTGTGGGTCTTTGTGGCGATGATCGCGGGAACCTTCGGGGTGATGCATTTCCTTCAGGCCAAGGACTTTGACGGCTTCCTCGCCATGTTCGTCTTCATGTTCTTTGTCACCGGGGTCGGCAATGCCTCCACATTCCAGATGATCCCCAACATCATGCGGATCGAAATTCCCCGCCTGATGCCCGGCCTTTCCGCGCCCGAGATCGAAAAGCAGGCGGGCAAGGAATCGGCGGCCATCGTCGGCTTCACCTCGGCCATCGCGGCCTATGGCGCCTTCTATATCCCCAAGGCCTTTGGCAGCTCGATCACGCTGACAGGGTCGCCCATCCCGGCGCTCTGGTGCTTCCTTGCCTTTTATATCAGCTGCGCCGCGCTGACATGGTGGACCTATGCCCGACGCGGCGGCCTGCTCCATGCCAGCGAGCATGGCCTGAACCCTCCCCTCCCGCTTGCCTCAGGAGCCTGCGCATGAGCCATCTGCTCGATCGCCTCACCTTCTTCCGCCAGAAGAAAGAGCCCTTTTCAGGCGGCCACGGCGTGACCACCGGCGAGGCGCGGGATTGGGAGGACAGCTATCGCCAGCGCTGGCAGCACGACAAGATCGTGCGCAGCACGCATGGCGTCAATTGCACCGGGTCATGTTCGTGGAAGATCTACGTCAAGGGCGGGATCATCACATGGGAAACCCAGCAGACCGACTATCCCCGCACCCGGCCCGAATTGCCTAACCACGAACCGCGCGGCTGTCCGCGCGGGGCCAGCTATTCGTGGTATATCTATTCGGCCCAGCGCCTGAAATATCCGATGATCCGCAAGCGCCTGATCCGCCTGTGGCGAGAAGCGCGCGCCAAATTGCCGCCCGTGGCCGCATGGGCCTCGATCCAGAACGATCCGGCCAAGCGCAAGAGCTATACCGCGATCCGTGGCCATGGCGGTTTCGTTCGCTCGACATGGGACGAGGTCAACGAGATCATCGCGGCGGCCAATGCCTATACGGCGCGAACCTATGGGCCGGATCGGGTCATCGGCTTCTCGCCTATTCCGGCCATGTCGATGGTGTCTTATGCGGCCGGCGCGCGCTATCTGTCTTTGCTCGGCGGCACCTGCCTGTCCTTCTACGACTGGTATTGCGACCTGCCGCCCTCCAGCCCGATGACATGGGGCGAACAGACCGATGTCTGCGAAAGCGCGGACTGGTACAATGCAGGCTTTTTGATGCTGTGGGGCAGCAATGTGCCGCAAACCCGCACCCCGGACGCCCATTTCATGACCGAGGCGCGTTATCGCGGGGCCAAAGTGGCCGTGGTCAGTCCCGATTATGCCGAAGCGACCAAATTCGCCGACCTCTGGCTCAATCCCAAGCAAGGCACCGATGCCGCACTGGCGCTGGCGATGGGCCATGTCATCCTGCGCGAATTTCACCTCGACCGGCAGGTGCCCTATTTCGAGGACTATTGCCGCCGCTATTCCGACATGCCGATGCTGGTGCGCCTTGTCGAACTCGATGGCCGTCTGGTGCCCGAACGCCTTTTGCGGGCCAGCGATTTTGCGGGCAACCTTGGCGAGAGCAACAATCCGGAATGGAAATGCGTCGCCATCGACGAAAACAGCGACGAGGTGGTGACGCCATCGGGCACCGCAGGCTTCCGCTGGGGCGAAAAGGGCAAGTGGAACCTGGATGAAAAGGATGGTCAGGGGCGGCCCGTCAAACTCCGCCTGACCGCGATCCTCGATCAGGATCACGACGAGGTGGTCGAAGTCGGCTTTCCCTATTTCGGCAATCGCGAACATGACCATTTTGCGGGCACCGATCATCCCGATGTGCTGATGCGGCGCGTGCCGGTGCGTGAAATGGATCTGGTCGGGGGGCGGGCTTATGTCGCCACGGTCTTCGATCTGCTTTGCGCCAATTACGGGCTTGATCGCGGGCTGGGCGGCGATTTCGTGGCGCGCGATTATGCCGATATGACGCCCTATACCCCGGCATGGGCGGAAAAGATCACCGGCATTCCCGCCGACCATATCATCACCATCGCCCGCGAATTCGCCGCCAATGCCGAGGCGACCGACGGCAAATCCATGGTCATCCTGGGGGCAGGGTTAAACCATTGGTATCACATGGACATGAATTATCGGGGGATCATCAATCTTCTGGTGATGTGCGGCTGTGTGGGTCAATCGGGCGGCGGATGGGCGCATTATGTGGGTCAGGAAAAGCTGCGCCCGCAGACCGGCTGGGCGCCGCTGGCCTTTGGGCTGGATTGGGCGCGCCCGCCGCGCCACATGAACGGCACCAGCTTTTTCTATGCCCACACCGATCAATGGCGTTACGAAACGCTGGGAGTCGAGGAAATCCTCTCACCCACCGCGCCCAAGGGCGATTGGAACGCCAGCCTGATCGATTATAACGTCCGGGCCGAGCGGATGGGCTGGCTGCCCAGCGCGCCTCAGCTTAAGGTCAATCCGCTGGAGGTGGGCAAGGCGGCGATCAACAGCGGAATGGAGCCAAAGGATTACATTGCCGGGGCGCTGAAATCCGGGGCGCTCGAACTGTCCTGCCTCGATCCCGACGATCCGGCCAATTGGCCCCGCAATATGTTCGTCTGGCGCTCGAACCTGCTTGGCTCGTCGGGCAAGGGGCATGAATATTTCCTCAAGCACCTGCTGGGCACCGCGCATGGCGTTCAGGGCAAAGATCTGGGCGAGACGGGCCAGCAAAAGCCCGTCGAGGTCAAATGGCATGACGAGGCCCCCAAGGGTAAGCTCGACCTGCTGGTGACGCTCGATTTCCGCATGTCGACCACCTGCGTCTATTCTGACATCGTTTTGCCCACGGCCAGTTGGTATGAGAAGGACGATCTCAACACGTCCGATATGCATCCCTTCATCCACCCGCTGTCGGCTGCGGTCGATCCGGTCTGGGAATCGCGCAGCGACTGGGACATTTACAAAGGGCTGGCCAAGACATTTTCCGAAGTCGCGCCGGAGGTTCTGGGGGTCGAACAGGACGCGGTGCTGACCCCGATCCAGCATGACAGCGCCAACGAACTGGCCCAGCCCTTTGAGGTGGCCGATTGGGGCCGGGACCAATGCGAACCGATACCGGGCAAGACCATGGCCACCGTGGCGATTGTCGAGCGCGATTATCCCAACCTCTACAAACGCTTCACTGCCCTTGGTCCGTTGATGGACAGACTGGGCAATGGCGGCAAGGGCATCGCATGGCCCACCACGCGCGAGGTGGATAATCTCAAAAATCTGAACGGCACGGTGGATGAGGAAGGGCCGAGCAAGGGCAGGCCCCGGATCGATACGGCCATTGATGCGGCCGAGGTGCTGTTGATGCTGGCGCCTGAAACCAATGGCGAGGTGGCCGTCCGGGCATGGGCCGCGCTGTCGCAGAACACCGGGCGCGATCACACCCATCTGGCCCGGCCCAAGGAAGAGGAGAAAATCCGCTTTCGCGACGTTCAGGCCCAACCGCGCAAGATCATCTCATCCCCTACATGGTCGGGGCTGGAAAGCGAGCATGTCTGCTATAATGCGGGCTATACCAATGTCCACGAACTGATCCCCTGGCGCACCCTGACCGGGCGCCAGCAATTGTATCAGGATCACACGTGGATGCAGGCCTTTGGCGAGGCCCTGTGCGTCTATCGCCCGCCCATCGACACCAAAGCGGTCAAACCGATGCTGGATAAGGCCGAGGGGCGCCGGCATGTCGTCCTCAACTTCATCACTCCGCACCAGAAATGGGGCATCCATTCGACCTATACCGACAATCAACTGATGCTGACGCTTTCACGCGGCGGGCCGATTGTTTGGATGAGCGAAGTGGACGCCGCCAAGGCGGGCCTTGTCGACAATGACTGGGTTGAAACCTTCAACACCAACGGGGCGCTGGTGGCCCGCGTCGTCGTGTCGCAACGGATGAAGGAGGGCACGCTGTTCATGTATCACGCGCAGGAGAAGATCGTGAACATGCCCGGTTCCCCCCTCACCGGCCAGCGCGGCGGCATCCACAATTCTGTCACCCGCGCGATCCTCAAGCCCACCCATATGATCGGCGGCTATGTCCAGCAGGCCTATGGCTTCAACTATTACGGCACGGTCGGCTCGAACCGCGACGAATTCGTGATCGTGCGCAAGCTGGACAAAGTGGACTGGCTCGAAGGGCCTCTGGCCGAAGGGGAGAATGCCGTATGAAAGTCCGCGCCCAGATCGGCAAGGTGCTGAACCTCGACAAATGCATCGGTTGCCATACCTGTTCGGTCACCTGCAAGAACGTGTGGACCAGCCGCGAGGGGCTGGAATATGCCTGGTTCAACAATGTCGAAACCAAACCCGGCCTTGGCTTTCCCAAGGATTGGGAGAACCAGCAGCGCTGGAACGGCGGATGGGAGCTGCGCCACGGGCGCCTGCAACCGCGCATGGGGGGCAAGTGGCGGCTGCTGGCCAAGATTTTCGCCAATCCCGACCTGCCCGAAATCGACGATTACTACGAGCCTTTCACCTTCGATTACGCGCATCTTCAGCAAGCGGGCGAAAGCAAAGCCTTCCCCACCGCCCGCCCGCGCAGCCTGATATCGGGGCGGCGGATGGAGAAGATCGAGGGCGGGCCGAACTGGGAGGAAATTCTGGGCGGGGAATTTGCGAAACGCGCCGCCGATTACAATTTCGAAGGCGTCCAGAAAGAGATCTACGGCGAATTCGAAAACACCTTCATGATGTATCTGCCGCGCCTGTGCGAGCATTGCCTCAACCCGACATGCGTTGCGGCCTGCCCCTCCGGCTCGATCTATAAACGGGAAGAAGATGGCATCGTCCTGATCGATCAGGAAAAATGCCGTGGCTGGCGAATGTGCGTCTCGGGCTGTCCCTATAAAAAGATCTACTTCAACTGGAAAAGCGGCAAGAGCGAGAAATGCATCTTCTGCTATCCCCGGATCGAGGCGGGGCAGCCGACGGTATGTTCGGAAACCTGCGTCGGGCGTATCCGCTATCTGGGCGTGATGCTGTATGACGCCGACCGGATCGAGGAGGCCGCCAGCGCCGAGAATGTGCAGGACCTCTATCAGGCCCAACTCGACATATTCCTCGACCCCCACGATCCGGCAGTGATCGAACAGGCCCGCGCCGATGGAGTGCCCGAAGCATGGCTGGAGGCGGCACGGCATTCGCCGGTCTGGAAAATGGCGATGGAATGGAAGGTCGCCTTCCCGTTGCACCCGGAATATCGCACCTTGCCGATGGTCTGGTATGTGCCCCCGCTCTCGCCCATCAATGCGGCGGCCAGCGCGGGCAAGATTTCGGCCCATAATGGTATGCCCGACGTTCGCAGCCTGCGCATTCCGGTCAAATACCTCGCCAACCTGTTGACCGCGGGCAAGGAGGAGCCGGTGATCGACGCGCTGGAGCGGATGCTGGCGATGCGCGCCTATATGCGCGCCAAAACGGTCCGGGGCGTGATCGAAGAACCGATTGCCGCAGGCGTGGGCCTGTCGGGCGCCCAGATCGAGGAAATGTACCGCATCATGGCCATCGCCAATTACGAGGACCGCTTTGTCATCCCCAGCGGCCACCGTGAAGATGCCGAGGACATGTATGACGAGCGCGGGGGCTGCGGCTTTTCCTTCGGCAATGGCTGTTCGGGGGGAACATCGCAAACCAACCTGTTCGGCGCCCCGGCCCGCAAGAAACTGCAAACCCCGACGGAGGTGTTTTGATGCGCCATACGCTCCTCATCCTGTCGCATGTGCTGCGCTATCCCACACAGGAATTGCAACAGGCCGCGCCCGAACTTCTGGCGATGCTCGAACTAGACGGTGTGCTGGAAGGCGGCCAGATCGAGAAACTCAACCCTCTGGTCGAGGCGCTGATCGAGGAGGAATTGCTCGATCTGCAGGAGCGCTATGTCGGCCTGTTCGATCGTGGCCGGGCTGTCTCGCTGCATCTGTTCGAACATGTCCATGGCGAGAGCCGCGACCGGGGACAGGCCATGGTCGATCTGCGCAACCGCTATGAGGCGCAAGGGCTGGAAATCACCGCCAACGAATTGCCCGATTATCTGCCAATGTTCCTCGAGTATCTCTCTTGCCTTCCCTCGCAACAGATACTCGGGGAACTTGCCCAGCCGGGGATCATCCTGCACGCGCTGGCCGAAAGGCTGGTCGAACGCGATACGCCCTATGCGGGCGCGATGCAGGTTCTGGCCGGATTGGCGGGCGCGGGGGGCGAGAGTTTTGCCATCGCGCCTGCGGACAACCCCGATGATCTGGCCGCGCTGGACGCCGCATGGGCCGAGGAACAGGTCCGTTTCGATACGCCTGCCCCTGCGGACGCCGGGGAAGCCTGCCCAAAAACGGCGGCCATGCTCGCCCGCCTGCGGCCAACCGATGCGCAGAGGAGCCAGACCCATGGCTGATTTCATCCATCACCTGCTCTTCGGCATCTATCCCTATGTCGCGCTGAGCGTCCTTATCGTGGGATCGGTGATCCGTTATGATCGCGAGCCTTATTCGTGGCGGGCCGGATCGAGCCAGCTTTTGCGCCGTAAACAACTGATCGTCGGGTCGGTGCTGTTTCATCTGGGCGTGCTGATGATCTTTGCCGGGCATCTGGTCGGCCTGTTGACGCCCATCGCCATCTGGGACGCGCTGGGCGTGCCGCATGGGGCCAAGCAAGTGCTGGCCATGAGCGCGGGCGGCATAGCGGGCCTCATGGCGATTACCGGGGCCAGCCTGCTGATCCACCGCCGCTTTTTCGATCCCCGCGTGCGCGCAGCCTCGAATTTCAGCGATAATATGGTGATTCTGCTGCTCTGGCTTCAACTGGCGCTGGGCCTCTCGACCATTCCCGTCTCGGCCCAGCATCTGGACGGGCATGAAATGGTCAAATTCATGGAATGGGCGCAGGGCATCTTCACCTTCCGAGGCGCGGCCGCCGATCAGATCCGCGATGTTGCCCCGGTGTTTAAGCTGCACCTGATGCTGGGCATGACCATCCTGCTGCTGTTTCCCTTCACCCGTCTGGTTCATATGTTGAGCATGCCGGTGCGCTATATCTGGCGTTCGGGCTATCAGGTGGTGCGTTCGCGCAAATTGGTGACCCGTCATGGATGACCTGGACGAATATCCGCGCGTCGCGGTCAACGGCAGAGAGATACCCCCAGCCGCCATCGCCGCCGAAACTCAGCACCACCCCGCAGGCAATGCCGCCGCCGCGCGCCATGCCGCCGCCGAGGCACTGGTCATCCGCCAACTTCTGCTCGATGAGGCCGAACGCCTGAACATCGCGGCCACCGCCCTTGTCGACGATCAGGGCCACCCGCTGTCGGATGATGAAGCAAGGATCGAGGCCCTGCTGGCCGCCGAGGTCAAAACCCCGCGCGCCGATGAAGCCACCGCGAGGCGCTATTACGACAGCCACCGTGCCCGTTTCCGCTCCGTGCCTCTGGTCGAGGCCAAACATATCCTGTTTGCTGCCGACCCGGCCGATACGCTGGCCTATGGTCTGGCCACGGGGGACGCAAGAACCGCGATCCGCACTCTGCTGGCTGATCCGCAGGCTTTTGCCGAAATGGCGCGGCGTCATTCGGCCTGCCCGTCAAAGGATCAGGGCGGGATGCTGGGCCAGATTGCCCCCGGATCGCTGGTGCCTGAATTTGAGGACATATTGTTCGCCCTTGCGCCGGGCGCGCTGCATCCCGATCCCGTCCGCACCCGTTTCGGGGTCCATATCATCCGCGCCGGACGGAGGCAGGAAGCGCGCGACCTGCCCTTTGAAGCTGTAGCGCACAAAATTGCCGACTATCTGGAGGAAGCAAGCTGGCGGCGGGCCATTGCGCAATATGTCGCCCTGCTGGCCGCCAATGCCAGGTTGGAGGGGGTCGTGATAGGGACTGCTGCCGGGCCATTGGTGTAATGAAAGGGTAACGACGGAAATCCGTTCGTCTCAATCTTCGAAGGCCAACCCGCCGAAAATTCCGGCACGGTTCACCCTGTGGCCGGGCCATTTTCGAACAAGCGTTGCAGCAACCCTTTCATACGCCGGCATTCAAGGCATTCTGGAGTTCGGCAATCGCCTCGATGACATCCTCGAATGGTGGCGGGTCGCCGAAAATCATGCCGCTCATCGCCCGATAGTCCTGACGCAAGTCGTCGATCATGTCGCCCTCCGGACATAATGCGAATGTCAGCGCCTTTGCCGATGCCAGATCGAAATCCGGCCGGTTGAAGAACATGCGGGCATGGGCGACGCAGTCTTCGCCGAGCGCCCGGTTGGCCATCGCAACCTGCCCGGCCTCGGACTGGGTCAGCCGATAGAGATCGTAGTAGTGGCGCGAAATACGTTGACCGTTGCCGCGCAATTGGCCGCGAATCTCATACCATCGCCGCAATCCATGAATGATCACGACCTTGTCCCAGAAGGTCCGTTCGGCATCAACCACGGTGACGCCTTGCACAGCTAGATTGATGCCCGGGACATCGGCATCGACATAAGGAGTGATCGTCCGGACCGAATTCGGATCGAGCGCCGATTTGGCGCCCGATTCGATCTTCACCGACTTGGCGATATAGGCATCCGTTGGCGTCACGCTGGAATAGACAAGGAGGAGCGTCTGCCGGTCGAACGCATCGGGCTTGATCTGGATGGCATCATTCCCAAGGCCCGTGCGAGCGCAGGTCTCGGCGCTGAGACTTGCGAGGCGTTCCGCCAGCGGTCCGTTGATATAGGTTTCGCAGGCATCCCTGATCGCATCGAGCGCACCCATCCGCTTCTTGCCGCTGAGTGCCGCCAGTTCCCCAACCGAAGCGGGCACCCCGAGATCGTCGCGAAAGACGGTCACGTCGATATCTTCGGAAAAGCGCTCAATCAGCCCGAATGCCTTGGAAAGCGACGTGCCACCCTTGAAGAGCAAGCGGGGGCCTTCTCCCAGTCCGTTGAATAGAGCGTCGAGCGTCCAGCAAACCCAGAAATCCTTCTCGACATTCTGCGGCGTCGTCCCAAGGCGCTGGGCCGTTGCTGTGAACAGTCCGCTGCGGGTTGGCGCATCGGCGCGCAGAATTTCATCATAAGTAGCGTTCATGCCGAGGGCTTCTTGTCGATCACAAGCGGCCGCAGGATGTCCTGCATCCATGCAGGGAGCGTGATCAGGCCATCGGCAAGATCGGCCCTCAGAGACGCGCCGTGATCAGGGTCGGTCAGAAGGGAGGCGAGCCGATCACGCCATTGGCCGGTATCATCTCCGGACATGATGTCACGCAGCCAGTGCAGCGCCTGGACAATCCGCATGGCGGGGCGCCCGGCCCAGAACAGCTTGCTGGCCGCCGTCTGTTTGAAGGTAATGGTAAGATTGTCGAGCTTGATGGATTTCGGTCGCGCCTCACTATGCACGACAATCTTCGCCGGCACGGCATTGGTGAAGCCGAGATCGTTGGCGGCGGTCATGCCGTCCACCAGCACGCGGATCTGATCCCGGCGCGCGACAGCGTCGATGACCGCCCGCGGCTCGGGCACGCTGTCCTGCCGGGTCAGGCTGTTAAACTGCGGCTTGTCATAGAGCCCGCGATCTATCCGCCGCAGTTCGCCCCATTTCACCAGGCGCTGAAGGCTCTTATCGACGGCGTCGCGACCGGCAAGATCAAGAAAATCGGCCGGGGTCCAGACAGCACTTGTCGCTCCGCGACCAACACGATCGAGGATCTGCGCTTTCAGGCTGGGAGGCATGGCGTCCATGTCCGATATATGTAGCATGATTTCGGACAAAGTCCATTCGCGACATGTCCGAAAGATGTAGACGAATTTCGGACCTAGCAGGCGCAAGCCGCACCTGTCGTTGACTTGTCGCAGCGATCGATGCAAAGTCAAAGTCGGCCTTGAGCAGAGGCCTGCCGCCTGCAACAGCGAAGCCAGAATGGCACTGCGACATTGAAAACCATCCATCGTGTTTCCCCAGCTTTGGGGGCGGTAGCAGGCGACGTCGGTCCGAAGCTGACGGAGAATTACGATGTCATACGAATACACAACGCTCGCCGGACTGAAATCGCTCGCTAAGAAAATCCAGGCCGAGCATAGCATTCCCCATCATCAGGCGCTCGAACTGGCCGCCCGCCAAGGTGGATTCGCTGGCTATGTCAATGCCAAGCGCAAACTGCCCGAACAGCGGGACGCGTGGTCCAACATCACGGTCCGGCAGAACTGGTGGGGCTATGAAACCCGTGATGGCGGCACGGCCGAAATCACATTGCCCGTCAAGACACCGCTCGCCAAACTGGTTCGGCCCCACCATCCGACCGGTTACCTAGGCTCTTGGCGGATCAGGGATACCGAGATTGTTGAGTAGCGCCGAGAATTGACCCAGGGGGGATGTGGGATATGTGCTGCCCAAGGCGGGCAAGGATCGTTGCGGCAAAGCCTGCGAGAAAATCGCCGGAGGCCACGGCCAAAATAACGATGCTGAGAAGGGGCGGTCATTGTCCAATACCTTTCTGCCCGCAAAGGCAGGCCGGAGAAGGCAACACTTGGGCTGACGCCTGACCGAGAGGTTGCTCTATCCCGGTAAGACCAGACTTTAATCCGATCTTTTTAGGCCTGCAAGATGGCTCCGCATGGCAAAAGTGGAAACACTCAGGTCACGATAAGTTCCAAAACATCCGGTGTGTTGAACCCAACCGTATGGCGTGCAGCACCTACTCTGCTGCGCTATAAAAGTCGCCACCGTATCCGGACATGGAGATTACGTCTCGGCGCTGTCCATAGCTGCCGTACAAAGCCGCGGAAGGAGGCGCCAGAGGCGGTCCTCCATCCATCCAGCACTCAAGGACTGGCCCCTCCGGCAAAATGGGTGCGGTTCAGAGACACCCAAGCAGCGTCATGAAGCAGGATCTATCGCAGCAAAAAAGTAACTTAAAGCACGTCTTTCGCGTAATTTTCCAGCAATCTATCCGGCCAGCGCGCAACAACATTGGAGCGCGCGGAGAGGATCCACCACAACTTGCGCCTGATATCACCGGTTTCACCATCAGGCTCTAAGTGCCTGACTCGAAAGATCACCAAACATAGCAATACCTTGCAGTTCTGCGGGTGAGCATGCGGATGGAAGCGATCGTTGCCCAGGCGGTGGA
>NZ_JBWBQS010000030.1:0-23194 GCF_056279125.1 Novosphingobium sp. Sphag1I
CCCGATGTGTGCGCCATCGGACTTGCCCAGGCAGGCAACGGTGCCGACCGCATCCATACGGACGATCTTGCCGCGCATGAGCAAGCGATGGCCGATACCCTGTGCGAGGAGCGGCGTGCTGCCAAAGAGCAGAAAGCCAACAGCAGCACCGACGCCAAGATGTTTTCGCATCACTGTTTCCTCTGTCACGTCAGACGCTCGGACCCGGCTTTGAAGGCCGGGAGCACGGGGCGACGCTGGGCATCGTCAAAGAACTGGCCCGCCGCGGGGGCGGCGGCGGGCCCTCAGCCCCGGGGGGGGTGTTTTATCGGGGCTGGAAACGTCACATGTCGCTCATCGGCTTGTCGGCCATGGGCTTGTCGGCCATGGGCTTGGCGGTCTTCTTCTTCGCGGCCGGCTTGGCCTTCTTCATCGGCATCTTGCAGCAGCCACTCTTCGCCTTACCGGCCATGCCCGAGCCGTTCGATGCAGGCGACCCGCCGGACATGCCGGCCATCCCCGACATGCCCTGTTGATCCTGCTGGGCCGGTTTCCCCTGCTGCTTCTGCGCGCCGGCCTGATGATCCTTCATCATCTGATCGTGCATCTGCTGCCCGCCATGATCCATGCCCTGCTGGTGGGCATGGGCCGGCGCAGTCTGCGCGGGCGTCGACTGGGCGAGAGCGGTGCCGGCGGCGAAGGTTAGCGTCACGAAGAGGCTGATGGTCGCCGCGCGAAATGTCGTCTGTCGCATTGAGGGTCTCCGAGTGTTCGTCCTGTTGCCCGATCGACGTTCCGATCCCGGCAATTCCGAAGCTTCAATGCTGCTAGCGAGACGCAGTCTGTATACGTAACTTACGAATCCGCTTTTGATCGCGACAAGCATGCGCGGGATCGTGCGGGGTGGACCATGGTCCAAGGTCAAGCCAATTCATGATCCCGCTTGATGGCGGCCGGCAGCGAAGTGCAAAAACCAATTGGCCCGCCGTGGGAGAACGGCGGGCCAAAGCTGCGGTTGAACCAGGCCACGGTCGTTGGCCACCCCGCCTCGTGGTCGGAGCTGGCTTAATTGCAGGGTCAGCAACCGCCCCGCGACCTATGCAACATGCGGGAGGCTCCGTCCTGGGTCCCCATCTCCCGCATAGCGATCCGATGGTCCTGCATCATCTCACCGTGCATCCGCACTTCGCGGTGTCGCATTCCTTGCATCTGGGCCGTGTCGGACCGAGCCGGCGCCGGCTTCGCCTTGAGCGTCTGTTCAAGGTCGGGCATGCCCGGCGGCATCCCATCGGCGAGAACTGGCCCGGCGCCGACGGCAAGGACGCCAAAGGCTGCGAGCGAAGCGATAATCGCTGCTTTCTTGCGCAAATATGATTCCTTCAAGTCTGAGTTTCAGTTCGACCGGACACATGCCCGGTCGATTCTCGCTCCCCAGGGAGCTTGCCGTTGAGATGGTATCGGCCTGGAGGTGGCAGTATACGTAATTTGCGAAGCTGGCGGTCAGCCTGCAATGTCAGCTTTAGTTCGGCTACTAGCAAAAGCTGGGCGCGGATGACCGAAGACGGCGGCCATCAAAGCCTCCGCCTAGCCCGAGCACTGGAAAGCGACGCCGCCTGCTGCAGTGGCGAACAGCGAAACGTAAATCGCACGCCGCTTTTGCTTCGGCGCGATCGTGGCAAGGCCCACCGCCGAACCAGCCACTCGCACTGGCCCAGGCTAAATTGTCGCAATAGACGCTCGCTCGGATCGGTGCCGCAGTGATTGAACGCTCGCCTGGCTGATTATTGATCAACTGGCGAGGGCCGCAACCAGCTTAGAAGGGCAATTTTGTCTTCCCAGAGGGGGCGGGCACAAAAGCGATCGGTTCGGGTATTACGGATATTGCCCTCCCGCGCGCCCTTTAAGGGAAGAGCGGCGCTTCGCCTCGGTGGATCTCATCGGGATCGAGAAAAGCGCGTTTGCGTCAGTTTCACGATTGCTCAGGAGGGGCTTCGAAATGACTTTTCTGAGCCGGCGAACTCTCTTGGCGGGCGGAGGCCTCCTGCTGGGGGCGGCATGCACGCGCAGATTTGCGACGCCGGACCAAGCAGGCACGCTGCCCATTCCTCGCCTGTTAGATGCACGCGACCATGGGCAGAGAATTGGACTGAGGGCGCAGGAAGGGGAAACCACTTTCTTCCCAGGGCGGCGGAGCGCCACCATGGGATACAACGGCAGCTATCTCGGCCCGACTCTGCGGGTACATCGCGGGGACGACGTGACGGTGACTGTCAGCAACAATCTGTCTGCTGATACCACGGTTCACTGGCACGGGCTGCTCGTACCGGGAGAGCTGGACGGCAGCCCCCACCAGACCATTAGTCCAGGCGAGACTTGGCGTCCGACGCTGCCGATCCGTCAGCCGGCGGCCACTCTCTTTTATCATTCGCATGCACATGGCCAAACGGCGGAGCAGGTCTATGCAGGCCTAGCGGGATTGCTCTTCGTCACCGACGAGGAAGAGCAAGGTCTCGGTTTGCCTTCGGATTATGGCGTCGACGATCTACCAATCTTGATCCAGGATCGGCAGTTCGTGGATGGCCGTCTGGTGTTACCGGCGGGCATGATGGTGGCGCTGGACGGGAGGCGAGGCAACGTTATTCTCGTAAACGGCGCGTACAACCCGCGAGCAGACGTTCCCAGAAGCTTAGTGCGGCTGCGGCTTGTAAATGGTTCGAATGCCCGGACTTACGATCTTTCGTTCAGCGACGGACGAGCCTTTTATTGGATCGGCACCGAGGGCGGCCTTTTGGAAAAGTCCGTTGAATTGCAGTCCCTCACTCTGGCCTCCGGTCAGCGGGCTGAGATCTTGGTGGACTTCAGCGATGGCAAACCGGTCTCGTTGGTATCGGCTCCGGACCAAAGCACCCTCAGGATGCATGGCATGAGCATGATGCATCGGCACGAGGCTAGCGAAAACAACGCAGGGAATGAAACTGTCCTCACATTTTCACCGCGCTTGGCATCGAGTAAGCGAGGTAGCACCACGCTTCCGCTCCTCCTGGCGTCCCGCGCGGTGCCAGATCCGGCGACGGTCGTCGCACGGCGACGTCTGGTGCTCAACATGAGGCTGGGAGGTATGATGGATAGCGACGAAGAGCCGCTAACGATCAACCACAGGCGATTCGATATTGATCGCATCGATGAGGAAGTCGAGCTTGGCGCCGTCGAGATATGGAAAGTCTCCGGGCAGAAAATGGCCCATCCCTTCCACATTCACGGAGTGCACTTCGACGTGCTACGTCGCGATGGCGAGGAACCAGATCTTCTTGATCAGGGGCCACGTGACACCATCGTCGTGGACGAACCGGTCGAGTTATTAATCCGTTTCGACCAGCCTGCTTCAAAAGCGCCCTTCCTGTTCCATTGCCATATCCTGGAGCACGAGGACGAAGGCATGATGGGTCAGTTTTCCGTGACGTAGTGGGAACAACTCAAGAATCGAAATCCCGCATATGCCAATAAGGGGGCAATGCTCGACGTATGACTTCGAACTCCACTCTCGTTTTTGTTCCCTTTTCGGGCTGGGGCCAGAACGTTTCGCACATCTCGATCGAAGGCATTCGATCATCCCGGACACTTGTGCATCACATGACGAACCCTGCGGTTCGTCACGGCCACCAGGCGCCGCGGGCCGCGCTCTATAATGACCATACGCTTGTCGGGCCGTCCCGCGGCCGCTGTCAGTACTCGCGGCAATGAGTAATAGATGGTATCGCCGCGTTCATACCACTTTCCTCCGCCAAGCGGCGTCTGGTCAGGCAATCGGATTTCGCTGTAAGATCCGTTGCGATTAAGAACCCAGGCCATCCCCGACTTACAGCCGGATCGGCCATCAAATGACCAGACACCCGCGAGCTTGGTGGTCGAGGTATCTTCCCCTGCGGGAACGACCCTGGCCGGCGAAGGTAGCGTTGGCACAGTGAGCGCGGCGAAAATCGCCCAGATGGAACACGACCATCGTGTGAAAGTGAGCAGCCAGCATCGATATAACCCGTTAAGCGCGATCGTCATACTGTTCCCTTCCGATCCACACTCACTCCGCTGAGAGCTTCGTTGGTTGCCCTGGGCAGACTATGCAGACCATCTGCCGGTGGTAATGCGTATTTGTCGCTAGACAGAAGGGACGCCTGCGATGGCATCTGATCGCAGATCGCCCAGGACAAGGCCGCCGGCGCAGAACTTGGGATGACGGTGATCGTCTCATGCGCAGTGCAAGCGAGCAACCACATGAGCGGTAACGGGGGCGACGAGTTCGCTTCCGGACGAGGAAAAGGTGGCCCGGTGACCTTCATTCTATCCCGACATGTTGGTTTGGACGTTCAAGCCGGGTGGCGAGGCGGAGGCATATAGGCCCGCCCGATGTACTAATCGCAAGCGACCGGTTTTCGGTTCTGATGCTCTTGCGCCCCAGTCAACCGACCGATCGCCATTCGTATATATCACAATTTCGCGGGTCGTTCCCCCCAGATAGGGTCAGAGCAGGTTCGAGTCGTGGAGGGGACGCCAGGCCGAAATGCCGGTTGTTCCCGCTGTCCTAGCCGCCACGAATTCGATGGAGATCCAAGGCAAGAGGAGCATTTGATGTCAGCCGCTTCAGCATTTCCAGCTCTGGCGCAGGCGTCCCCCCGACCGCAGTCCGGGATTGTCGCCTGTATCGATTGCTCCGATCATGATGCGTGGATCTACTCACACGCTCGTGCGCTCGCGATAACGCTCGACGTCCCTATTACCCTGCTACAAGTACTTGACGGCGAGGGCTCGACGCGCTCTCGTCCGGACCCGATTGAATGTAACCTCCGGCGGCGCGAAGCCCTGCGCGCCCTCGATCGATGCGCCGCCGCGACCAGCGCACCTCCAACCAAAACCTCCATCGAATTGGCCGAAGGCCAAACCGCGGAGGAAATTTGCCGCTTTGTCCGAGAGTGCGACGACGGCATGGTCGTTCTGGGAAGACGAGGCAGGCAAGAGGCCGGTCGCCCGGGCATGGGGGCAACCGTGCACAAGGTGCTCATGCAGACGCCGGCCCCAGTTCTGCTCGTACCGGTAGAGGCCCCGCTTCCGGCAGCGCCCTACAGAAGGGTTGTGGTGCCGCTTGACGGCTCTCGCTGGGCTGAGAGCGTGCTGCCCCTAGCTGTGCGTCTTGCGAAGGCCTCGGAAGCGGAACTCCTGCTCGTCCATGTCGTCCCTACGCCCGAGATGATCGAGGCACGGCCCCTGGAAGTCGAGGACAGGAAGCTTCAACAAGCCCTTATAGAGCGAAATGAGCAAGCAGCACGCAGCTACCTGGATCGAACGAAATCCAACCTCTCGGCGTCCGGTCTACGAATACGTACGATTTCGATCCGTGGCGAGGATGTACGCGAGGTGCTGTGCGATCTTATTCAGCGCGAGAGGGCCGATATTGCCGTCCTGTCCGCGCGCGGCCACAGCCATCGGCATGTTTCCGACGTACCCTATGGAACGGTCGCCTCCTACCTGATGACGCATTGCAATGTACCAATGCTCGTAACGCCTGCGACAATTCGCTCGGGAAAAGCGCAGATCGCCGTAGGGCATAATTGCCTCCGGCTACCCCTCGCCGCCCAAGCCTGATCATGGCCGATATTGAGGGGACCGACCCTATTTCGGGGGCGGCCGACGAGACCGCCACACGACATCAGCTGACAGGATTGATCGGTCGCTCAGCGCCTCTTCCCATCTGGGCGCATCTCGACGCCATGAAAGACTGGCTGGCTCGAGCCCGCCAGGCAGCCACGCAAGCCGACCAACGCGGCAGCGCCGCAGCTGAATGGCTACTCGACAACGACTATCAGATCCAGCGCGCGATCCTGCAAATTGGTGAGGGTCTTCCGAAGGCTTTCTACGCGAAACTTCCCGGTCTTGCTGAAGACGGCCTCAGGCGACCGCGCGCCCATCAAGTCGCGCAGTCTCTGCTTCTGGCGTCTCACCTGCAAGTCTCACTGTCCTCGGCTGTCGAATTCGTCGTTCGATATCAGAATAAGATGCCGCTCAGCATCGCTGAAACCTGGGCGATTCCTACGATGCTGCGTATCGTTTGTCTTGAAATGATCGTTACGGGTTTCACCCAGCTTTTTCCTCAAGTCGCTCCCCCTTTTGCACTAACGGACTCTCCCGACGTCGCGACCGGAGGATTCGACAACACGGAGTGCGTGGCACGCGGCATAGCCAATCTTGCCGTGATCGCGACTATCCAATGGAACGACTTCTTCGACAGAACCAGCCAGGTCGAGGCGGTTCTGAAGCGTGATCCTGCAGGGATTTATCCGCGCATGGATTTCGCTACTCGCGACCAATATCGTCACGCGGTAGAACGGCTCGCAGCGCGATCCGGCCTCCTAGAGCGAGAGGTTGCCCAGCGCGCTCTGCGGCAGTGTCAAAGTAGTGAAGAGGCCCCCTCAGGGCATGTAGGTTATTGGCTCATCGATGCCGGCCTGCCTGCTTTCACGGATGCACTCGATCCCCGCCCCTGGACACCCCGTTCGATGCTGCGGCGCATATTGCGTCATAAGGGTATGCTTTACGCGACCGCGCTGGTGTTTGCCGGTATCGCGGCCTCTGCAGTTCCTGCAGCATACATGTCCTCGACCGGACCGTCTCCCTTATCCTGGCTGCTGTGTATCGCGCTGACGCTGCTGCCCGCTTCCATCCTCAGCATCACCTTTGTGAATTGGATGGTCACGCAAATCGTTCCTCCATGCGTTCTTCCCAAGCTGGAATTCAAGAAAGGAATTCCCGGAGATTGTGCGACGGCCATCGCAATCCCCGTTCTCGTCGCTCGGACCTCCGACATCGCTCCCCTTCTTGAGCGACTTGAGGCGCATCGCCTAGCCAACCCTGATGAAGCGCTGGAGTTCGTTCTCCTGACCGACCTTGCCGATGCCGCAACCGCCAGGGTTTCGGGCGACGATGAGATCGAGCAGATGCTGGTACGAGGCATCGAAGAATTGAATGCCCGCTACAAGGACGCAAGGGGCAATGGACCTTTTCATCTGCTCCACCGACCGCGCCTCTTCAACGAGGCGCAGGGCTGTTGGATGGGCTGGGAGCGCAAGCGCGGTAAGCTGGAGCAGTTCAACGCCTATATCCTGCGCGGCGACGCCACTGCATTCCATTTGACCACCGGCAAGGTGGAAAGGCTGCGGCGATGCCGCTTCGTACTGACGGCAGACGCAGATACCAGACTTCCGGGTGGTGTGGTGCGCCGTCTGGTCGGCACTCTCGCCCATCCACTCAATCGGGCTCATTTTGCCCCCGACACCGGCATTGTGGAACGAGGCTACACTATCCTTCAACCTCGCGTTGAACTAGCGCCGGAGGGCCCCGAACAATCCCTGTTCGCTCGCCTCTACGGCGGCGATACTATGATCGACATCTACTCTCGCGCGGTTTCCGACGTGTACCAGGACCTTCTGGGCACCGGCGTATTTGTGGGCAAAGGCCTCTACGATGTGGCGGCATTCGAACGGAGTCTGGAGGGCCGTGTCCCAGAGAATGCTTTGCTTAGCCATGACCTGTTCGAGGGGCTTCATGGGCGCGCGGCGCTCGTTAGCGACGTCATTGTCTACGAGCGCTTTCCGACCGGGTATCTCGACTTTTCCGCGCGCTGGCACCGCTGGGTGCGGGGTGATTGGCAAATCCTGCCCTGGCTGTTTCCCTTTGTCCCAGGGCGTGACGGCCGATGGCTGCGCAATCGGCTTGGGTGGTTCGACAGGCTCAAGATCTTCGACAATCTAAGGCGCAGTCTGGTACCCGCCAGCATCGTTGCCTTGCTCCTAGGCGGTTGGTTCCTGTTTCACGGTCGACCCTGGGTCTGGACACTGCTCGCGATCGTCGCGCCCGGGGCTTATCTTTTTACCGATCTCGTAACGGGCTTCGCTCAGGGCCGCCGTCGCGGTGTCATGCAGCGCGTCCTGCGGCGCCTCACGGATCATCTCGGGCGCTGGATTTTAGCCATCGCCTTCCTTGTCAGCGACGCATACATCGCGCTGCACGCCATAGCCCTCACGATCTGGCGGCTGCAATCGGGGCGGCGGCGGCTCGAATGGACCTCTGCCGCTCATATGGCCACGCGAAACGCGGCGCGCCATCCGCGATTAGCGGCGTGGCGCGACATGTGGAGCTCGCCCCTTCTTGCGGTGCTTATAGCCGGCGCATTACTCGCTTATACGCCGGGATCGATGCCTGTCGCGGCGCCGCTATTGCTGCTCTGGTTCTTCGCACCCGAGATCGCGGTTTGGATCAGCCGCCCGCGTAGACCACCGATCGAGGCGCTTACCGAAGCAGACAGGAGATTTCTCAGACTCGTCGCTCGGCGCACCTGGCTTTTTTTTGAAACCTTCGTCCGACCTGAGGACAATTGGCTGCCTCCCGACAACTACCAGGAGCCGCCCGACGAGGACACCGCTCACCGAACGTCGCCTACCAACATCGGCATGTTGATGGTGTCGATCCTGACAGCGTGGCGGCTTGGGCATATCGGTCTCAATGAGCTGGCTACCCGTCTTGGCGACACGTTCGATACGCTTGACCGGCTCGAACGCTACCGCGGCCACATTCTCAACTGGTATGATACCAGGACGCTCGCTCCCCTTGAGCCACGTTACATTTCCACGGTCGACAGCGGCAATCTTGCCGTCAGCCTGATTACCGTTGCCCAGGCTCTTCGAGATGCTGGGAGGGCACCGCCGGTAGGCAGCGAGCTCTGGCAAGGCCTAGAAGATATTATCGGGCTGCTCTCCCAGGCGATCCGGTCTATCGGGACCGAAGCGGGCTCAACGGCCGGTGTGATCCTGGCTACCGTGGGCGAGACGGTGAAGCGGGTTTCGGACGATGAGCGCGAATGGCTCAGGGGGATCGACGATCTCATTTCGGCCGACTTGCCGAGACTGCGCGAGCAGGTGGGCGTGATGGCCGCGAGCGTTGCCGAAGCCGACGTCGGCATCTTGCGCGAAGTGCAAGTCTGGCTCGAGCGGCTCGAGCATCACGTGTCCGGGATACGTCGCGATTTGCAGGTTTTCTGCCCGTGGTGGGAAGTTATAACCGACCATCCCGCAGACTGCGCGGAAACCGCAGCCAAGGTCGCCGATTTCATGGCTGGCGGCTCGGCGACGCCATCCGATTCGCGCACCGCGCACGTCATCAGCCTGCTCAGCGCGACCAAGGAAGGCGGATTATCCGACGCGGCCCGTCAATGGGTCGACAAGATGCTGGCTGCCATCGCCGAAGGGCAGGCCGTCTCGCGCGAGCTTCATGGTCGCTTCGACAGCCTTGCCCGCCGGGCCAACGTCAGTGCGCACGCGATGGACTTTTCACTTCTGCTTGATGAAGGTAGCCGGCTCTTTCACATCGGCTACAACGTCAGCGCCGACCGCATAGACGCGCATCACTACGATCTCCTCGCCAGCGAAGCACGGCTCGCCAGCTTCTTCGCCATTGCGAAGGGCGATATCGATCCTTCCCACTGGTTCCACCTCGGTCGCCCCATCACGAAACAGGAGGCCGGGCTTGCGCTGCTGTCCTGGAATGGCTCGATGTTCGAATATCTGATGCCGAACATCTTCTTGCACAGCGATCCCGGCACGCTGCTTGGTATGAGCGACCGAACAGCCGTCAGCATCCAGGCCGCCTTCGGCAAATCGCACAAAATCCCTTGGGGAATCTCCGAATCGTCATTCGCCTCGATGGGGTCTGATCGCGTCTATCGCTATCACGCCTTCGGCGTCCCTGCCCTCGGACTTCAACGTGGCCTCGGCCACGACCTCGTCGTGAGCCCCTACGCAACGGCGCTTGCGCTCATGATCCGGCCAGCACTTGCGACAATCAACCTCAAGCTGCTGGCCGAGCAGAGGTTAATTGGACGGTTCGGCTTCTTCGAAGCCGCCGATTTCACGCCGGCCCGCGTGCCGGCGGGCGAGCGGTTCGCTATCGTCCGCTCGTACATGGCGCACCACCATGGCATGAGTCTCGCCGCGCTGGGAAATGCACTGTGCGACAACATGCTAGTGCGCTGGTTCCATGCGGACCCTTACGTCGGCACCGTCGATCTCCTGCTCAACGAACGCATACCGTGGGAGCTTCCGCCAGAAATTGCACGAGTAGAGGTTCGCGACCCGCCCGCTCACGCCGAAGGGAACATCCCGGCACTGCACAGTTGGTCGCCAGACCGACCGTCGGGGCAGCATGCTTGGCACATCCTCGGCAACGGCCGGCTTTCGAGCCGAATCCGCACGGACGGCGCCGGGGGTCTAAGCTGGAATCAGCATGCACTTACCCGCATCGAACCTGCAGATGACCACGCAGGCTTCTGGCTCTATCTGCATGATCTCGATCAAGGGGATTTCTGGTCCGCAACAGGGGGGCCATTCCCCGCCATCGGCGAGCCGCCGGAGGTCATGTTTCATGCCCATCAGGTCGAATTCCGTCAGCGTTCGCGCGGTCTGTCGATCTCGACGCTAGTCAACGTTGCCCATGGCGACGATCTCGAAATCAGACGCATCGCGCTCGTCAATGAGGAGGATAGTGCCCGGACAATCGAACTGACGGGCTACGTCCAGGTGGTGCTCGCCCCACCCCAGGATGCCGCTCGGCATCCTGCTTTCAGCAAGCTGTTCGTGGGCGCTGAAACCTTGCCCGGAGGCGATGGACTCGTGTTCACGCGCCGACCGCGCAATCCCGACGAGCGGCCTCCGGTTTTGCTGATTCGCATAATCGGAGATGACGAAGGAGTCGCCTTGCTCGGACTTGAGGCTGATCGAAGAGCCTTCATCGGTCGCCATGGCAACGTCACGCATCCTGCCGCGATGAAAGAGGAGCCTCCGATTGGCGCATTGGGCTGGTCGCTCGATCCGATCTGCGCGATCAGGGCAAAGGTCATGCTGCCGCCGCACGGGCGCCGCGAACTCGCTTTTGTCACGATCGCGGCGGGATCGCGTCAGTCGGCGCTAGACCTGGCCGACCGCTATGCAACGTTGTCCGCGCTGGATTGGGTGGTTAGCGATTCCATCGCGGCAAAAGCGCGCGAGATGCACGACCTGGGCCTACAGCCACAGTTCGTACCTCAGGTACAGGCCTTCCTTTCCCATCTTTTTACTGCCCGCACAAGCCCTGCACCCGGAGGTGAACGGCTCTTCCGGCAGGTCGATCTCTGGTCGCTTGGTATTTCAGGCGATCATCCCATCGTGATGCTGCGCGCCGGCACCGCGGAACAGACCGGTATGCTCCGCTTCGTTCTCGCTGCGCATTGGCTCGGCCACCAGCGCGGCATCCTCTTCGATCTCGCGATCGTCCACGAGGGCACCTCAGGTTACGTCGAACCCGTCCGCGAGCGCCTTCTGGAAGTCCTGAGAGACGCCGGCGCGCAGGAACGCCTTGGCACCCATGGCGGCATCCACCTAGTGGGCGTCAGCTCCTCCGATCACGAGCGCGTGGCGCTCCTCGAGCAGGCCGCCAAGCTGATCCTTGAAGACGACGGCGTCACGCTTGCCGACCAACTCGCCCGGGTAGATCAACCTCCGCACCCCGGCCCGCCGTTTGCCCCAGTCGGCACCAACGTGCCGCCAGCCACCTCCGCACCCGTGCCGCGGTCCGTAGATATCCTCTTCGACAACGGCTGGGGCGGCTTTGCGCCTGATACTGGCGACTATGTGATCAACCTAGAGCCCGACGCGCCCACCCCGGCTCCGTGGTCCAATGTCCTGGCTAACGACGCGTTCGGCACGATCGTTACTGAGGCCGGGCTTGGCTTCGCCTGGGCGATCAACAGCGGCGAGAACAGGCTCACGCCCTGGTTCAATGATCCCGTCGAGGATCCCCAAGGTGAACGGCTCTATCTGCGCGACGAGGAGAACGGGCGGCTCTGGACCCCGACACCCTTGCCATCGGGCGGCGGCTCCGCGTGCCGCATTCATCATAGTCCCGATCGGACCATATGGCACCGCCACAGCGAAGGCCTGGAGCAGGAGCTGTCGACCTTCGTGCCAATCGACGATCCGGTAAAACTGGTGCGTCTGCGCCTACGCAATCAAACGCCACGCTCGCGCCGGATCACGGCGACCTACTATGCAGAATGGCTCCTGGGCGCGGTGAGGGGCGAGCAAGCCCCTTTTCGCACGTCGCGCTATGACCCGGCCTCCCATGCAATTCTCGCACGCAATTCCTGGACGGACGAGTTCGGCGATCGCGTTGCCTTTCTTGCCACGACCCAGGCCGTTCATAGCTTCACTACCTCACGCCGCGATTTCCACGGTGTTATTGCCGACCCGACCCGACCGCTCGGCCTGCTCAACTGGGATCTGGGCAACCGCCAGGATTCTGCCGGCGACGATTGCTGCGGCGCCCTCCAGGTGCATCTCGATATCCCCCCTGAAGGAACCGTCGAAGTTTGTTTCATCCTCGGCCAGGGTGATAACCTCGAGCACGCAATCCAACTTATCCGGCATTGGCAATCGCCGTCCATCATCGAGACTGCTGCCCGGGTTCGCGTAGCGGACTGGGCCGATCGGTTGGAAAAGGTTCAGGTCAAGACACCCGATCCTGCCTTCGACCTGATGGTCAACCGGTGGCTGCCTCACCAATCGCTAAGTGCCCGCGTGCGCGCTCGCGCCGGTTTCTATCAGGCCAGCGGCGCGTTCGGATTTCGCGATCAGCTCCAGGACGTCCTTGCCCAGATCCAGGTCGATCCGAACGCAACGCGGCAACATATCCTCGCCGCCGCTGCACACCAATTCGAAGAGGGCGACGTGCTCCATTGGTGGCACCCGCCTTCGGACCGCGGGGTCCGAACCCGCTGCTCCGACGATCTCGTCTGGCTTCCTTATGCCGTCGCGCACTATGTCGAGGCGACCGGCGACAAATCCATTCTGGACGAAGAAATTCCATTTCTGAGAGCGCCGCCGCTCGCGGCCGGCGAGGCCGATCGTTACGCCCGATTTGAAGTTACCGACTATAAGCAATCGCTGTTCGTTCACTGCGACCGCGCGCTTGCCCATGCCTATCGCCTCGGAGCTCACGGCCTTCCCCTGATCGGCAGCGGGGATTGGAATGACGGCATGGACCGGGTCGGCGAGCGGGGGCGCGGCGAGAGCATATGGCTGGCCTGGTTCCTCATCGCAACTATCCGGAACTTCACACTGCACTGCGTCGATGAGCGGCAAACCGAGTTTCGTGATCGCTGGGGAGCGCGTGTCGAAGCGCTCGCCGCAGCGGTCGAGCAGTCTGGCTGGGATGGCGAGTGGTATCTGCGCGCCTTTGATGACGACGGCAGGCCTTGGGGCACATCCGAGGAGCAGGAATGTCGCATCGATTCCATCGCTCAATCCTGGTCCGTTCTCTCAAATGCTGCAGATCCGGAGCGAGCCAGAACGGCGCTCGCGTCGGCCAGGCGCTACCTAGTACGCAACGATGATGCCCTCATACGCCTGCTCGATCCCCCCTTCGACCACACGCCGCGCGAGCCGGGCTATATCAAGGCCTATCCGCCTGGCGTCCGGGAGAATGGCGGGCAATATACCCATGCGGCAACGTGGCTCGCGATCGCGTTCGCACGGATACGCGACGGCGACGTGGCCAAATCACTGTTCGACCGAATTAGCCCGATAACGCACAGTTCGACACGCGAAGGCGCAGAGCATTATCGAACCGAGCCATATGCTGTCGCGGGCGACATCGCCGGTGTGGCACCCCATCTCGGCCGCGGCGGCTGGACTTGGTATACAGGCGCCGCAGGTTGGACATGGCGGCTGGCCGTTGAAGAAATTCTGGGCGTTCGCTTAATTGGCGGCAAAATACAGATACGTCCAGCAATGCCGAAAAACTGGCACAAAGCGGAATTGACGCTTCGGCGCGCCGACGGAGCTATCCAGATAACGATCGAAACGGACCCGTCTCTTGAAGGTGACGGGGAGGAAATTACCGTTGACGGCAAGCTCCTGCGAGAACCCGGGGTTTGCTTTCCCCACGACGGCGCGACGCGGATTGTGCTCGTGCGGGTTCCGCTAAAGGCCTGACGTTGATTCGACAACGGCAATACGAAAGGATTCTCATGTCGACCATCCCCGCTTCTACCCTGCATGGGGACGGCAGCCCGGAACGGCTGGCGATCGACACGATCCGCACCTTGTCGATGGATGCGGTCCACGCCGCGAAATCGGGTCATATCGGCACGCCGATGGCCCTGGCACCGGTCGGCTATACGCTCTGGTCGCAATTCCTGCGCACCGATCCCGACGCGCCGGATTGGCCCAACCGCGACCGCTTCGTCCTGTCGGTCGGCCATGCGTCGATGCTGCTTTACTCCCTGCTGCATCTCGCCGCAGTCAAGGAGATCGACAAGGACGGCAGGCTGACCGGCAAACCGGCGGTGAGCCTGCAGGACATCAAGGATTTCCGCCAGATCGGCTCGAAGACGCCGGGTCACCCCGAATATCGCCACACCACGGGCGTCGAGACGACTACTGGACCGCTCGGCCAGGGCTGCGGCAATTCGGTCGGCATGGCGATTGCCGAGCGCTGGCTCGCGGCGCGCTACAATCGCGACGGTTTCCCGATCTTCGACCATGACGTCTACTGCCTCGCCGGCGACGGCTGCATGATGGAAGGCGTCGCGAGCGAGGCGGCGAGCCTGGCCGGCCACCTGAAGCTCTCCAACCTCTGCTGGATCTACGATTCGAACCATGTGACGATCGAGGGCGGCACTGAACTCGCCTTCGACGAGGATGTCGGCCAGCGCTTCGACGCTTATGGTTGGCACGTCATCCATGTGGACGACGCCAACGATACCAAGGCGGTCGCCGCGGCGATCGAAAGCTTCAAGGCGACCACCGACAGGCCGACGATGATCGTGGTCCATTCGATTATCGGCTATGGCAGCTCGATCGCCGGAACCGCCAAGGCGCATGGCGAGGCGATGACCGGCGATGACATACGCGGCACCAAGAAAGCCTATGGCTGGCCCGAGGATTCGTCCTTCCTCGTTCCCGACGGCGTGCCCGAGCATTTCGGAGGCGCCATTGCCGGGCGCGGCAAGCCGCTGCGTGCCGAATGGCTGGCGATGCGCGAACGCTATGCGCAGGCCGAACCCGCCCTGGCCAAGGAGCTCGAGGCGATCTTTGCCGACCGGCTTCCCGACGGCTGGGATGCCGCCATCCCGACCTTCCCCGCCGACGAAAAAGGCATCGCGACCCGCGATGCCGGCGGCAAGGTGCTCAACGCGATCGCGCCCAACCTGCCCTGGCTGGTCGGCGGCTCGGCCGATCTTGCCCCCTCGACAAAGACCCTGATCGAAGGCGCGGGATCGTTCCAGGCGAGCAGCTATGCCGGCCGCAATCTCCACTTCGGCGTGCGCGAACATGCGATGGGTTCGGTGGTCAACGGCTTGGCCCTGTCGCACCTGCGTCCCTATTCGGCGACCTTTTTCATCTTCCTCGATTATATGCGCCCGCCGGTCCGCCTGGCGGCGCTGATGGAGCTGGGCGTCACCTTCATCTTCACCCACGATTCGATCGGCGTCGGCGAGGACGGGCCGACCCACCAGCCGATCGAGCAGCTGACCATGCTGCGCGCCACACCCGGCCTCGACATGATCCGACCATGCGACGCCAACGAGGTCGCCTGGGCTTGGCGTGCGGCGCTGAGCAAAAGCAACCGCCCGACCGCCCTGGTCTTCTCGCGCCAGGCGATCCCGACGCTCGACCGCGGCAAATATGCCGGCGCCGAAGGGCTGCTGAAGGGCGCCTATGTCCTCGCCGGCGACGACAAGCCTGAAATCATCCTGATCGGCACGGGCAGCGAAGTCGGCCTGGTGGTGTCGGCGTACGAGAGACTGACCGAAGCCGGCGTCAAGGCACGCGTCGTATCGATGCCGAGCTGGCATCTCTTCGAACTACAGGATCAGGCCTACAAGGACAGTGTCCTGACCCCCGGAGTCGAGGCACGTCTCGCAGTCGAAATGGGCGGCGAGATCGGCTGGGATCGCTATGTCGGCTCGAAAGGACGGACGATCGCCATGTCGACCTTCGGCGCCTCGGCCCCTGCCACGAAACTGCAGGACAAATTCGGTTTCACCGTCGACAATCTCGTCAAGGTCGCTCGCGAACTGATCGGAAAGGCCTGCCCCATGACGAGTCTGTTGAAGCAGCTCCAGGAATCGGGGCAGGCACCCTGGCTCGATTTCGTCGATCGCTCCTTCCTCAAGGAAGGCGGCCTCCGGAAGCTTGTCGAGGAGGACGGCCTGACCGGCGTCACCTCGAACCCGTCGATCTTCGAGAAGGCGATGGGCCAGGGCACCGCCTATGACGATCAGTACAAGGCGTTCGTCACCGCCAATCCGGGCGCATCGGTGGTCGAAACCTACGAAGCGCTGGCGATCAAGGACATCCAGGATGCCTGCGACACGCTGCGTCCGGTGTTCGACCGGCTGGACGGCAAGGACGGCTATGTCAGCCTCGAGGTCTCGCCCTATCTCGCCAACGATACCGACAAGACGATCGCCGAGGCGCGGCGGCTCTCGAAGATGGTCGATCGCCCGAACCTGATGATCAAGGTGCCGGGCACCAGGGCCGGCGTCCCGGCGATCCGCCAGCTGATCGAGGACGGGATCAGCATCAACGTCACCTTGTTGTTTGCGCGTGAGGCCTACATCGCCGTGGCGATGGCCTTCGTCGAAGGGCTCGAGGCGCGGCTCACCAAGGGCGAGACGATCGATCGCATCGCCAGCGTCGCCAGCTTCTTCGTCAGCCGCATCGACAGCGCGATCGACAAGAAGATCGACGAGCGTGTCGCCGCCGGCGACAAGGATGCCGACGCGCTCAAGGCGGTGCGCGGCAAGGTCGCTATCGCCAACGCCAAGCTCGCTTACCAATGGTATCTCGACTTCGTGAAGTCGGACCGGTGGAAGAAGCTGGCCGCCGAAGGCGCGATGCCGCAGCGGCTGCTTTGGGCATCGACGGGCACGAAGGATCCGTCCTTTCCCGACACGCTCTATATCGACGCGCTGATCGGCCCCGATACGGTCAACACCATTCCGCCCAAGACGATGGACGCGTTCCGGGATCACGGCACGCTCAAGCAGACGCTGACCGCGGACGTGCCGGGGGCTGAACATGTCCTGGCCGAGACCGACCGGCTCGGGCTCGATCTGTCCGGCGTCACCGCCAAGCTGGTCGAAGATGGCGTCAAACTGTTCGCCGACGCGGCCGACACGCTGCTCGGCGCGATCGAGGCGAAGAAAGCCAAAGCGGAGGCCTAAGCGCATGAACCATTTCCACGCCGACCTGCCCGAGCCGCTGCGCCACGCGGTCGATGCCAGGCTCAAGACGGCGGCGGCGGAGAAATGGGGTACGCGGCTGTGGGCCGCCGACGCGTCACTCTGGACCAACGGCGACGAAGCCAAATGGGTCGGCTGGCTCGCTGCCGGTGAAGGCAAGCAGGTCGATTTCGCCCAGCTGAAGGCGATCGCCGACAAGGCGCGCGGGCATAAGGATGTCGTCCTGCTCGGCATGGGCGGATCGAGCCTTGGCCCCGAAGTGCTGAGCGAGATCATCGGCCCGGCGCCCGGTTTTCCGACCGTCCACGCGCTCGATTCGACCGATCCGGGCCAGATCGGCAGCGTCGCCGCAAAGATCGATCCGAAGGAAGCCCTGTTCCTCGTCGCCTCCAAGTCCGGATCGACGATGGAGCCCGAACTGCTGCGGGCTTATTTCTGGGAATTGTCCGGCAAGGATGGCGACCGCTTCGTCGCGGTGACCGATCCGGGATCGAAGCTCGAAAAGCTGGCCAAGGACCATGGCTATCACGCCATCTTCCTCGGCGATCCGGCGATTGGCGGGCGCTATTCGGTCCTGTCCGTGTTCGGCATGGTGCCGGCAGCGATGATGGGGATCGACGTCGAAGCCTTTTTCGCCGCGACCCAGCCTCTGGTCGAGGCGTGCAAGGGCGACACCGCCAATCCCGGCCTGATCCTCGGCGCGATCATGGGCGAGGCGGCGATATCGGGCCGCGACAAACTCACCATCCTGACCAGCCCCGGCCTCGAGCCGATCGGCGCCTGGCTGGAACAGCTCATCGCCGAATCCACCGGCAAGCACGGCAAGGGAATCGTTCCCGTCGATCTGGAGCCGTCCGCGCCGGCCGAGGATTATGGTACGGACCGCCTGTTCGCCTTGCTGACGCTCGATGGCGACGATGCGTCCGACGTCATCGAGCAGGCCCATTTCTTGGTCGCCGCGGGCCAGCCGGTGATACGCATCACGCTGCCGTCAAAGGAGCATATCGGCCAGGAATTCTTCCGCTGGGAAGTGGCGACGGCGTTTGCCGGCGCGGTGATCGGGATCGATCCGTTCGACCAGCCCGATGTTGAGGATGCCAAGATCGCGACGCGCGAGCTGATCGACAAATATGAGGAATCGGGTGCGCTCGCCCCCGAATCCCCGTTCCTCCAGGATGCGGTGATGGCCTTTTCCGCACCGGGCGATCACACTTTCGCTGCGACCAACCCGGTCGAGATATTGCGCGATCATTTCGCCAGCGCCGAGCCCGGCGACTATGTCGGCTTCCTCGTCTATCTCGAGCGTAACGCCGAACATGAAGCCGCCGTGGCACGGATGCGCGAAAAGGTGGTCGAGGCGAAAGGCGTCGCGACCGTCGCCGGCTTCGGCCCCCGTTTCCTCCATTCGACCGGCCAGGCCTACAAAGGCGGTCCGAAGAGCGGCGTGTTCGTCGAGATCACGCGGACGCCGAACCCGGACGTACCGGTGCCCGGACGCAAGGCAAGCTTCGGCACGGTCCAGCTCGCGCAGGCGCGTGGCGATCTCGACGTGCTCGCCGCGCGCGGGCAGCGCACCTTGCGCATTCATCTCAACACAGGGGATCTCAATACCCTCGAAACATTGGTGGCGCGTTCGCTACAGAATTGAAGGGGATCAGCATAAATGCGTATCGCGATGATCGGACTGGGGCGCATGGGCGGCAATATCGTCCGTCGCCTGTTGCGCGGCGGACATGAAGCGGTCGTCTTCGATCGCAACCAGCATCTGATCGACGATCTGGTCAAGGAAGGCGCGGTCGGCGCGACCGGGCTCGACGATCTGCGCGGCAAGCTCGCCGAGCGCGCCATCTTCTGGGTGATGCTCCCGGCGGGTCCTCCGACCGAGGATACGATCACCGCCCTGCTCGAAAAGTCCCTGCCCGGCGACATCATCATCGACGGCGGCAACAGCTTCTACAAGGACGATATCCGCCGCGCGAAGCTCTGCGTGGCGAAGCAAGTCGCCTATGTCGACATCGGCACGTCGGGCGGCGTCTGGGGACTCGAACGCGGCTATTGCATGATGATCGGCGGCGAGACGGAGGTGGTCGACTACCTCGATCCGATCTTTAAGACGATGGCACCGGGCCGAGGGACGATCCCCCCCACGCCCAATCGGATGGAGCAGGAAGGCGAGGATGCGCGCGCCGAGCTCGGCTACATCCATGCCGGCCCGCCTGGCGCCGGCCACTTCGTCAAGATGGTCCACAACGGCATCGAATATGGTTTGATGCAGGCCTATGCCGAGGGCTTCGACATCCTGAAGTCGAAGAAATCCGACAAGCTTCCTGAGGATGAGCGCTTCGATCTCAACCTCACCGACATTGCCGAGGTGTGGCGCCGCGGATCGGTCATCTCCTCCTGGCTGCTCGACCTGACCGCGTCGGCGCTCGCCAAGGATCAGATGCTCGCCCAGTTTACCGGCACCGTGGCGGATTCGGGCGAAGGCCATTGGACGATTGAGGCGGCGATGGAGGAAGCGGTGCCCGCCTACGTCCTCTCGGCCGCCTTGTTCGCGCGCTATCGCAGCCGCGTCGAACATACGTTCGGCGACCAGGTGCTGTCGGCGATGCGCTTCGGCTTCGGCGGCCATACCGAAATGCCGCAGTAGGCTCCCATGAAGACGGCCCCACCCGCCACTCTGGTCATTTTCGGCGCGACCGGGGACCTGACCCGCCGCCTGCTGGTCCCCGCCGTCACCAATCTGTGCACCGACGGATTGCTGGGAAAGGAATTCACCATCCTCGGCATCGGCCGCAGCGATGGCGATGACGAGACGTTGCGCGCCAGCCTGGATAAGTTCGCGACCGAGGGCGATTGCTGGCGTGATCTGCGCAAGCGCATCGCCTACCTCCAGGGCGATTTCACCGCAGACCGGGTGTTCGACGATGTCGCCCAGGCGTTGGGCGACCGAAGCGCGGTCTTCTACCTTGCCACGCCGGCGCAATTCTTCGGCGCCATCGTCGAAAAGCTTGCCGCCAAAGGCCTGATGGCGGAAGCGGGCAGTCGGTTCCGCCGCGTCGCGATCGAAAAGCCGTTCGGCCACGACCTCGCCTCGGCCAAGGCGCTTGACGCCCGAATCCTCGCCTTGCTCCCGGAAAGCCAGATCTACCGGCTCGACCATTTCCTGGGAAAGGAAACTGTCCAGAACATCCTGGTCGCGCGCTTCGCCAACCAATGGTTCGAAGCGGTGTGGAACAATCGCTATATCGACCATGTCCAGATCACCGCCGCCGAGACGGTCGAGGTCGGATCGCGCGGATCTTTCTACGATGCAACCGGCGCGCTCCGCGACATGGTCCCCAACCATCTGTTCCAGCTGCTGGCGATGATCGCGATGGAGCCGCCCAACAGCTTCGATGCCGACGCGATCCGCGACGAAAAGGCCAAGGTGTTGCGCGCGATCCGCAAGCCCACCGCAGTCTGCGCAGTGCGCGGCCAATATGGCAAGGGCCGTGTCGGCAGCCGCAACGTGCCGGCCTATCGTAAGGTCCCGGATGTCGCTGCCGACAGCAGGACCGAGACTTATGTCGCACTGAAGCTGGAAGTCGACACCTGGCGCTGGGCCGGCGTGCCCTTCTACCTGCGCACCGGCAAGGCGCTGGCAGCGCGCGATACGGAGATCGTCGTCACGTTCAAGGCAGTGCCCTACGCTTTATTCCGCGATTGTCCGATCGACCGCCTGCCAGCCAATCGCCTGATCTTCCAGCTGCAGCCGGACGAAAGCATCGTCTTAGACATGCTGGTCAAGAAACCGGGTCCAGTGATCAAGACCGCAGGGACAACGCTCGATTTCACTTATGCCGACCACTTCAAGCTGTCGGGCCGGACCGGCTACGAAACCTTGCTCTATGACATGATGACCGGTGACCAGACATTGTTCCAGCGCGCCGAGCAGATCGAGGCGGGCTGGGCCGCGGTCCAGCCGATCCTCGATGACTGGGCCAAGGGCAAGGGCAGGCTTGAATCCTATGCACCAGGCAGCGCCGGCCCGGCCGGCGCAGATGCCCTACTCGAACGCGATGGCCGCTTCTGGCACAGGATCGGCCAATGATGCTTGGCCTCGTCATCTCCGACATCGACGGACTTTGGTTCGCAAGGACAAGAGCCTGGCGTCGGCGACGACTGCCCGGTCGCGGACCTACTATCTGGACGTCACCAACTCCTATGCCAACAAGCGAGCTGGCGTCGATGCCCTGGCGCGGGCGCTCGGCCACATGCCCAATGACCTGCCCTTTGCTCGTGCTCACCGGGCTATCGATCGCCATGGGCAAGACGCCTGAGGAGATCCGTAGCGCAGCGCACTACATTTCAACCAGCAACGACAAAGATGGCATCGCCGATGCCATCGACGCATTTCTGCTGCCGCTTGTGGGAGATCATCATGAAGCGACTGGCCGCTTTCGACCTCGACGGAACGCTCGCGCTCAGCAAGCAGCCGCTCGACGATGAGATGGCGGATCTGCTTACCCGCCTGCTCGACGTGACGATGGTAGCGATCATCTCCGGAGGCGACTGGCCGCAATTCGAGAAACAGGTGGTGTCACGCATGCCTGCCCGGGCGCGGCTCGACAATTTCATCATCCAGCCGACCACGGGCACCAAGCTCTATCGTCACGCCGACGGCCAATGGACGCGTATCTATGCCGATCTGTTCACCGGCGACGAAAGCCAGCGCATCCGCGAAGCACTGACCAAGGCGGTCGAGCAGGCGGGCTATGCAAACGAGAACATCTGGGGCGAGCAGATCGAGGATCGCGGCAGCCAGATCACATTCTCCGCGCTCGGTCAGCAGGCGCCGCTCGAGGCCAAGGACACGTGGGATCCGGATCACGCCAAGCGCAAGAAATTGCAGGCCCTGCTCCAGCCGTTGCTGCCAGGCTTTGCCATCAATATCGGCGGGGCGACATCGATCGACATCACCCGCGAAGGCATAGACAAGGCCTATGGCCTTAAGCGCCTTTCCGAGCAGACCGGCGTCGCACTCGACGAGATGATCTTCTTCGGTGACGCGATCTTCCCGGGCGGAAATGATTATCCGGCCAAGCACCTCGGGCTGGATACCGTGCGAGTCCGCGACGTTGCCGAAACCAAGTCGGTGGTTGGCGCGATCGCTGCCTGGCTGGTCTAGATGCGCTACCGCCGGATCGCTTCAATGGTGCCGGCTCTGCTTGACCCCACTACGCCTGGGCCTGTCCGAGGAAACTCAGCTCGCCATGTCCGCCATCATCCGACAGCTGGCGGCGCAGTCCTTGCAGGTAGCCGAGCAACGCTTCATCCGCTCGTCCACGACGTGGCTCAGGCATTCCCGCGCACATCGTTCGCAGGCGTCAGCGCAGGCACGACACAGGATGGTATGGAGGGGGGATTCGCGCAGCATCGAGTTGGCGGTCGCCTGGCACAGTTCCGCACAGTCGTTCAGCATGGCGATCAGCGGCGCCGTGGCTGACGCGCCGCCTTGCTTGGTCAGCCAGGCGGCGGTCTCCAGGCACATGCGGTGCGAAGCCACGCAATCGTCGATGCAGTCCGTCATCGACATCGCCATCCCTTCCATTCGATGCTGCTGCCCCGCCGCCGGCACAGCCAGCGTTCCAGCGGCGGCAAGGCCGGCGCCAGCCATCAGCAATTCGCGTCTCTCGATCATCATGCACCTCCCATCTGCTATCCCTTGAGCGCTGTGCCGCATCCGGCGACCACGGGCGTCGCAGGCGTCCCATCCTGCGCCGCACGCGCCTTGTCCCGCGCCATCCGGGTTTCCTCCCAGGGCCAGTGGCCGTTGATCTCGACCCCGAGCGAGATGCTCAGGAAGGTCCGCACCAGCACAAGCCCGGCCAGCACGATGAGATCGTCGAG
>NZ_JBWBQS010000031.1:0-20414 GCF_056279125.1 Novosphingobium sp. Sphag1I
GGCCCTCAATCTTCCGCCGGACAGCCGCGCCGCCTAAGCGTTCCTCGGTTGTTCTCCCTTAGCGTTGTTTAGCGTACCTTCCACGCTATGCCCTCAATAGCGGATGGTTTCGACGCGGGTGCCCGTTTGTTTCGCGAGATCGCCAATTTTCATATTAACCCTATAGTAACTTCAGGGTGCATATGACAGGCCGTAACGACGCGAATCGGATCAGACATGGCGCAAGCCCACTGCTCAAAGACTGGCGAAACGCACACGGCTATCGCCGCGTTCGCGTTTTCACGTCCTGTCGACGGGACGTCTGCGCTTGAATCGATACCAGTTGCGCAGGGCGACATCGCAGCCCTCACAAAGACCTCTTTTGCCTCCGCATGGACTTTGCAATGACAGGTCGCAGAAAATCGGCTAGAGGCCTCTCCATGTTTCGCTGGAGCTTCCTCCTTCTTTGCATGCTTGTCGTGTCGCTTACGACCGTAGCGACCGTGCATGCCAACGAAGTTCCAAACCCGACACTCTCTGCGACCCAGACCAGCATCGAATGTTCTGGCCAAGTTCACAGTGAAGGGGACGGCGATCAATCGCAGGGCGATTCCGATAAAGCTGTTCCCCATCATCATGGTTGCCACGGTGGGGTCTCCTTCCTGCCCGCCCGCGCCACTGAGACGACCGTTTTCGCTATCGTCACGGAAACGCTGATGACCGTCGATGAGGCGGTTCCCGGTCGTTGGTCCGTCGGGCCTGATTTGCGGCCTCCTATCGCCTGATTGAAAGTCAACTGACTGTCGCCCGTATTCCGGGTGCGCAGATTGATGCCTATCAATCAGGAATTTCTACATGCACAGGATCATTGCGGCCTTTCTGGCTGCCACGTCTTGCGTCGCCGTGGCGCAAGCACAGGATAATCTAACGGCGCAGCAGTCTGTAGCGGCTGTGTTCACTCTCGATGATGCAGTCGCGGCCGCAGGCGGAAGCGCCCCAGCAGCAGATGCGGCTCAGGCTGGGATCGATGCAGCTCGCGCGGGACGGACCGTGGCGGGCCTCCGCCCTAACCCTACTGTCCAGAGCCAGGTTGAGAACGTCGTTGGTTCGGGGCCGTATGGCGGTTTTCGCCAAGCCGAAACGACTGTTGGGGTCAATATCCCGATCGAGCTGGGCGGGAAGCGTTCGGCGCGCATTGCGGTAGCGGACGCCCAATCGAACAGGGCCGTGCTAATCGCGGCTATCACCCAAGCCGATATTCGGGTGCAGGTGACTGCACTCTATATCGATGCGATTGCGGCGGAACGCCGGGTGGTGACGGCCCGCGATCAGCTTCGTATCGCGCAAGATGCTCTTAATGCCGCCAAGGTAAGGGTTCAGGCGGGTCGCGCTTCGCCGATCGAAGAGCAAAGGGCAGATGTTGCACGGCTGAATGCCCAAGCGGGCGCGGAGCGGGCAGCCAGGCTCGCGGATGCGGCGCGTGCCAATCTCGCGCGTCGGATCGGCAAGCCCATTTTCGGGCCGCTGGATACCGCCGTGCTCGATTTGCTGCCACCTGCTACTTACGGCCCCAACTCGGTAGAAAGCGCTGGAACGCTGGCCATGGCGGCGGCCGATGCGGATCTTGCCATCGCCGACGCCGGCGTCCAGCTCGCAAAATCCCAGCGCGTTCCAGATGTAACGGTCGGTCCGGCGCTCCGGCGTCTTGAGGTCAGCAAGGATATCGCGGCGGTCTTCTCCGTTTCGATCCCGATACCGCTGTTCAATTCCGGTCGGGCAGCGGTGGCGCAGGCAAGCGCGGAACGCAGTCGCGCAGAAGCTCAGCGTCGTATGACCGCGCTCGATGTAGAACAGGCCATTACCGATGCCCAGGCCGAGGCTGATAATGCCGCGACCACGGCGCGCAATGCCAGCGGGCCTGCACTTGTAGCAGCGCAGGAGGCCGCCCGCATCGCTCGTGTCGGGTATCGCGAAGGCAAGTTCGGACAGCTCGATTTGCTCGATGCCGAACGGACCCTCGCCGACACGCGCGTCGCCGCGATCGACGCACTCGCCTCGTACCAGAACGCCAAGGCCCGGTTGCAGCGTCTCACCGCTCCCGCGCCAGAACAGGGGAATTGATCCTATGAAACTTACGAAAAGCACTGCGCTTCTAATGCCACTGACCTTGGCCTTTCTTCTCGCCGGTTGTGGTGGCGGCAGCGAGGCCAGCAATGAGACTGCCCCCGCCAACCAGCAGCAGGCAGATGCTTCCCCCGTCGAGGGCAAGATAACGCTCTCGCCGGACCAAATCGCGTCGGCAGGCATCCAGATTGCTCGGCCGACCGTGGGAGGGGGAGGAACGCTAGAGCTGCCGGCGACGATCGAGGGTGATCCGCAAGGCACACAAGTCGTATCGGCAGCGATTGGCGGGCGTGTCGTATCGTTGACCCGGAATCTTGGTCAGTCGGTGGGGCGCGGGGATACTCTGGCCGTCATAGAAAGCCGAGAAGCGGCGCAGCTCAAGGGCGAAGTTGAGGCATCTCGCGCCCGTCTCACGTTGGCAAACTCCAACCTGGCGCGCGAACAGCGACTGTTTGCGCAGCGCGTGTCGCCGGAGCAGGATCTGATTGCTGCTCGAACTGCGGCCATCGAAGCGCGGATTGCCTATAATCAGGCGCAGCAGCAGGTCTCCGCCGCCGGTGGGGGTGGGGGCGGTCTCAACCGTCTGGGCATTGCAGCGCCCGTTTCCGGTCAGGTCATCTCGCGCAGCGTTGTTCTGGGTCAGACCGTCGCGGCGGATGCTGAACTCTATCGCATCGCCAACCTTTCCAGCGTTTCGCTGTCGCTCAACCTACAACCCGCTGACGCGGGTCGGGTTAAGCCGGGCAATCTCGTCACGGTGACGGCCGCGGGTCGTCAAGCGACGGCCAAGGTCAGCTTCGTGTCTCCTGCGCTCGATGCACAGACGCGATTGGTCCCGGTCATCGCTACGCTCGACAATCGGAATATGGAATGGCGGGTGGGCGAGCCGGTGACGGCTTCTGTCCAGCTCACTGGCAGCGGAGGGGACGGCGCAATCAGCGTGCCCACGACAGCGGTGCAAACCGACGAGGGCAAGTCGGTCGTTTTCGTCCGAACCAAGACTGGCTTCCAGGCCGTCCCCGTTACGTTGGGCGACAGCAGCGGCGCCAGTGTAATCGTGCGCTCGGGCCTGAAGGGCACCGAGCAGATCGCTACCGTCAACAGCTTCACGCTCAAGGCCGAACTCGGCAAGAGCGAAGCGGCGGAGGATTGAGCCGATGATCGCCCCAATCGTGAATTGGGCGGTTCACAAGCGCTGGCTCGTCCTGCTTCTGACCGCCATAGCCGCCGTTATCGGCGCCGTCGCCCTGTATCGTCTCCCGATCGACGCGGTGCCGGACATCACCAACAATCAGGTGCAAATCAATATCAAGGCGCCTGCCCTTTCGCCCGAACTGGTCGAAAAGCAGGTGGCCTTTCCTATCGAAACAGCACTCGCCGGTATCCCTGGCCTTGATAATACGCGATCGCTTAGCCGGAACGGTTTTGCGCAGGTCACGGCTGTTTTCGATGAATCGACGGACATTTATTTTGCCCGGCAACAAGTCGGCGAGCGTCTAACCGGGGTTTCGGAAAATCTCCCCAAGGGAGCTGTCCCTGAAATGGGTCCGATTTCCACGGGTCTGGGCGAGGTCTATATGTGGACCGTCAAGCTTCAGCACCGCAAGGACGACAAGCATCTGCCCGGTGAACCCGGCATGCAGCCTGACGGAAGTTATATCACCCCGGAAGGCGACCGCCTCACTGACGAGACTGAACGGGCCACATATCTGCGTACCACGCAGGACTGGATCGTAAGCCCATTGCTGAAGAACACCAAGGGCGTCGCCGGCATCGACTCCATCGGCGGCTATGTGAAGCAATTTCAGGTTGTCCCCGATGTCCAGCGGCTTGCCTCGCTAGGCCTCACCCTCACCGATCTCGGCACTGCGCTCGAACGCAATAACACCAGCGTTGGCGGTGGATTTGTCAATCGCAATGGTGAAGGGCTGGCTGTTCGCTCCGACGCCCTTGTCCGCAACGCCAACGAATTGTCGCGGATCATCGTCGCCACGCGCGACGGGACGCCCATTACCCTTGGCCAGGTTGCTGCCGTCAAAACCGGGCAGGCCATACGTATGGGTTCGGCATCCGAAAATGGCACGGAAGTCGTCGTTGGGACTGCCATCATGCGTATCGGCGAGAATAGCCGTACCGTGTCGACGGCCGTAGCAGACCGCTTGCAGGAAATTCAGGCATCGCTTCCGCCTGACGTCGTTGTGCAACCGGTCCTCAATCGAACCGCACTGGTTAACTCAACCATCAAGACGGTCGCGAAGAATCTGAGTGAAGGTGCACTGCTCGTCATCGTCGTTCTGTTCGCTCTGCTCGGAAATTTCCGCGCCGCACTCATCGCCGCGATGGTCATTCCGGTGACGATGCTGCTGACCGGATTTGGGATGCTCAAAGCCGGCGTGTCTGCCAACCTTATGAGCTTGGGCGCTCTCGACTTCGGTCTTATTGTCGATGGTGCCGTCATCATTGTGGAAAATGCGCTCAGTCGTATGGCGCATCGCCAGGAACATGAAGGTCGCGTGCTGACCCTTCATGAGCGGTTGAATGTTGTCGCATCGGCGGCGCGCGAGATGATCCGGCCTTCGGTCTATGGCCAGGCCATCATTATCCTTGTTTATGTCCCGCTGCTCACCCTGACAGGTGTCGAGGGCAAGACCTTCGTGCCAATGGCGCTTACCGTCATTATCGCGTTGGTTTTTGCCTTTGTTCTCTCACTGACGGCCGTCCCGGCAGCGATCGCTATCTGGCTGTCCAATCGTGTCGATGAGAAGGATGGTCGGATCATGAGCTGGCTGAAGGCCCGCTATGAACCCGGTCTCGACAAAGCGATGAACCGGCCAACCTTGACCATAGGCACGGGTGTCGGCGGTTTCGTGCTGGCCATCGCGGCGTTCATGTCGCTCGGCCAGGTCTTTCTTCCCCAACTCGATGAAGGCAATCTCCTCATCCAGGCCCTTCGTATCCCTGCCACCTCTGTCCAGCAGAGCCAGGCTATGCAGGTTCCCATCGAGAAGATGCTTACGGCTCAAAAGGAGGTGCAGTTCGTCTTCTCCAAAACAGGCACGTCCGAACTTTCGTCGGACCCCATGCCGCCCAACGCCACCGATATGTTCATCATCCTCAAGCCTCGCGACCAATGGCCCGACCCGAGTCTCACAAAGGCGGATCTAGTCGCTCGCTTCGAAGCCAACCTGAACAAATTCCCCGGCAACGCATATGAGATCACACAGCCGATCCAGATGCGCTTCAATGAGCTGATTGCTGGCGTGCGAGGCGATCTAGCGATCAAGGTGTTCGGCGACGACTTCAACGCCATGAACGCCACCGCAGAGAAGATCGCCAGCGTTCTCAGGCGCACTCAGGGCGCTGCGGACGTCAAGGTCGAGCAGACCACGGGTCTTCCCATGCTCGATATCCGGGTAAATCGCGATGCCATGTCCCGCGTCGGTGTGACTGCGCAGGACGTACAGGACATCGTGACCGCAACTTTGGGCGGTCGCGAGTCCGGGATGATCTTCGAAGGGGATCGGCGCTTTCCGGTGGTGATCCGTCTATCGGAAGCCCAACGCGCTGACCTATCGACGCTACAGCAGGTCCAGGTTCCTCTTCCTGGGGGCAAGTTCGTACCCCTCGCGAGCGTCGCCGACATCAGGATCGTGGATGGTCCAAACCAGATCAGCCGTGAGAATGGAAAACGCCGTGTTGTGGTGCAGGCGAATGTTCGTGGACGCGACATCGCCAGCGTCGTGGCAGATGCGCGGGCTACCATCGCCAAGGACGTGCGCCTGCCAGCAGGCAGCTATCTCGTCTGGGGCGGCCAGTTTGAAAATCTGGCCTCCGCGCGCGAGCGGCTGCAACTCGTGATCCCGGCCTGTTTCGTACTTATCCTGATGCTCCTCTATGGGGCGCTCGGGTCAGCTCGCGACGCGGCTATCGTCTTCACGGGTGTTCCTCTGGCCCTGGTTGGTGGCGTGCTGCTCCTGTTCTTGCGGGGCATAGACTTCTCCATATCTGCCGCTGTGGGCTTCATCGCGTTGTCCGGTATCGCGGTGCTGAACGGCCTCGTCATGGTCTCCTCCATTCAGGAACTTATGCGACGAGGAATGGACAGGGCAGAGGCCGCCCGAACCGGAGCGATCCAACGTCTTCGCCCCGTCGTGATGACGGCATTGGTCGCAAGCCTTGGCTTCGTGCCGATGGCCTTGGGGACAGGTGCTGGCGCTGAGGTCCAAAAGCCTCTCGCGACCGTGGTTATTGGCGGTCTCATCTCGGCAACGCTGCTCACCTTGTTTGTGCTTCCGACGCTCTATGCCCGCTACGGCCGGCGCGAGATTCCTCTCTACGAGGATCTTGAAGAGCATGAAGAGCTGCAAGGCGGCGAACAGCATCCGCAACCTCAACACTGATGAGCGAGGGTGAGGGCATGTGCGTCATGGTCTCCCCGTCCTCGAAGACAGTGAGAATTCGAACATGATTGAGGAAACCGTTTTTATGGCGCCGATTTCACAGTTGAGGAGCTGGAGCTTCATTTCGGAGCTTGCCGGATATGAGCATTGGCATCCGCACTATCGGTTCAGCTGGCTCAGTCCGCAGGCAACCCACGCCCAGCTCTCGTTTCGGTTGTTCGATTGGCGCCGGGTCAGGCTGTGGGTCGAGATCGACAATATCAACAAGCCGCAGGGTTTCGGTTGGCGCGGGCAGATCAGCAGCTTTTTCAAGTTCAGCGAGCGCTACGAAATCCTCCCCGCCAAGACCGGCTCAGAAGTGCGCCATGTCTTCGAAATTCGAGGCGGGCTGGGCAACCTTTCGGGCTGGCTCTCGCGTCGCACCATACGCGAGGAAATGCAGGAGCATGATTTCGCCCTGCTGAAAGCCCTCAAGAAGCGCGCTTTACGTCCGCCCCACGGCAAGGCGCAACTCAAACTCGTATCGACGGCCCCGACACGCGGATCGGCCAATGACTGAGCCGAACCCTTCGTCCCGTTACACCGATCGCATCAGCGTGCCGCCGTCGGCGCGCCCCATCTGAAAGGATTTATCATGGTAGATAATGCTGCCCATCAAGGCCTGCCTTGCCCCGTTTGCAAAGTCGATCTCGTCATGAGCGAGCGGCAAGGCATCGAAATCGATTATTGCCCGCAATGCCGGGGAGTCTGGCTCGATCGCGGCGAACTCGACAAGATCATCGAACGCAGCATGGCCGAGCAGCCGGCCTATCAGGAACCGAGCAGCACGCTGGGCATGTTCGGCGACAAACATGGCCGGAGCGGTAAGCATGGTGGCGGCCACGGGAGCAGTCACGGCGGCGGACATGGCGGGCGCAAGGGCTTCCTGCGCAACCTGTTCGACTAATCAGCAATGAATCGGCCACCGCACCAATTTGAGCCTTTCTGGACGTGCGAGATGGCCCGCGCCATGGGCGCCGCGCCCCCTCGGGCGCCCATGGCGATAGATTTGCACAGTGGAGATGCCGGATGGGCAAGTGGAGGACTACCGGGTTGTTGCCGCTGCCCCTGCTATTTGTTGGCGGGGCCGCAGCCATAGCCGTTCTGACGGCATGTTCTGACCGTACCGCCGGCGATGACCCTGACGGAAGACATGATCGCAGTTCGCTGCCGGCGCTGATCGGTGAGCAAATCTATGCCTGTGACGACGGCTCCAAATATGATGCCGACTTTCTTGCCGACGGTCTGACCCTGGATATGGCTCGGCTACCTGCCGAAAAGCCGGTGCGACTGTCGGCGCCGGCAACTGGCCTGACCTATGTGGGCCATAATCTCAACGTGGCCATCTCCGGCAGCGGCGCGCTGACGATGACCCGTCCTGATCGCAAGCCTGTACGGTGCCTTCGCATCCGCTCAGAACAGGCGATCGGAAACTCCGCGAAGGAGGATGCAGGTGGCTGACATCCCTCCCAATGGACCTTCGGCAATCGAACGGCGGACACTCTGGATCGTTTTGCTGTTGAATGCGGCCATATCGGCGGCTTTTTTCGTAACCGGGTTGGTCGGCGATTCAAGTGCTTTGATCGCCAATGGTGTCGATAATCTCTCAGATGCCGCCGTCTATGCGCTGAGCATTGCGGCTTTGACGCGCGGTCCGGTGTGGAAGACCCGCGCAGCTTCTGTGTCAGGGATCATGCTGCTGGTCTTTGCCGTCGGCATCCTTGCCGATGTGGTGCGTCGCTATATCTACGGCAGCGAGCCGATCGGCAGTGATATGATGGTCATGTCGGCAATAGCGGGGGTGGTCAATTATGTCTGCCTCAGACTGCTTCAGAAACTTGACGCCCCCGACGTCAATCTGCGTGCAGCCACAACCTTCAGCTTCAACGATTTCGTCTCGAACGGCGGAATATTGGTCGCCGGCGGCCTGGTCATTTGGCTGAAGACCAACTGGCCTGATCTGATCGTCGGATTTCTGACGGCCGCCATCGCCATCAAGGGCGGTCTCGAAATTCTCAAGGACGCCGGGAATGATGCGAGCGCAAATCGAGAGGCAGGACTGAAATGACATCATATCGAATGAAGAGCGTGACGCTCATCGGGCTGAACTTGGCCATTATGGCGATATCCTCTCCGGCAGCGGCGCAGCATGCCTATCACCAACGCGCATCGCCTGCAGCTACAGAGGCTGCTTCGACCACCGAATATCGGGCCGTCAACAGCCAGATGCATGGGGCGATGGACGTCCCATTTTCAGGTGACGCCGATGTGGACTTCATGCGCGCCATGATCCCCCACCATGAAGGGGCGATCGCTATGGCCGAGGTCGAGCTGAAATATGGCCGCGACCCAGAGGTTCGTCGCCTCGCCAGTGAGGTCACCAAAGCCCAGCGGCAGGAGATAGCAGAAGTGCGCGCCTAGCTTGCCAATCATGAGCGGCAGAAATGAACTGGCGCGGCTCAATCCGCCCATTTGCTCTGCATGAAACAATCGAAAGATCGGAGATGGACGCATGACCGAGAAGCTGAAACTCGATATACCACTGGTGCTGCCGGAGGTAGCGGACACTGCCGATGCTTGCGTCGGTCGCCTGCTGAAATCCATCGGGGGAAGGGCAGAGGTCGAAACGGCGCATGTCGTCGCGGCCGTCGATGGCGCGCCGGCAAAACTGTGCGTCCACTACGACCCCAACCAGCTTTCGATGCAGCGCATCCGCGACTTCGTTCAGAGCGCGGGCGCCTCGATCAGCGACCGCTATGGCCATGCCCATTGGGACATGACAGGTATCGGGCATCAGCGTCGTGCCAGGACCGTGGGCGATAAATTGCGCGGTTTGCCCGGAGTGCTTGAGGCCAGCGCGGATGCATCGGGCATGGTTCGGGTCGAGTTCGATCGGGAAGAGACTTCCGACAAGATCATCCTGGCGGGGTTGGCTGCGATGGGCGTCAGGCCGATCACTCGTGCCAAGGCGCAAGAGGATCATTCAGGCCATTCCCACGGCGCGGAAAAGGCGAAGTCTGGGGAAAGCCATGCTGGACACGACCATGACAGCGAAGACGGTGGCCATGAACATGGTGGCATTTTCGGCGCCAATACCGAGCTGATCTTTGCGCTGCTATGCGGTGCATTGCTGGGGATCGGCTATGGCATCGAAAGGCTGTTGGTCGGGGCGCCATCGTGGTTGCCCACGGCCTGTTATATTGGAGGTTATTTCTTCGGCGGCTTTTTCACGCTGCGCGAGGCCATCGACAATCTGAAACTCCGCAAGTTCGAAATCGATACGCTTATGCTGGTCGCGGCTGCCGGTGCCGCCGCCCTTGGAGCATTCGCCGAAGGCGCGTTGTTGCTCTTCCTCTTCAGCCTGGGTCACGCACTCGAACATTATGCCATGGGGCGCGCGAAGCGCGCGATCGAGGCGCTGGCAGAGCTGGCACCAAGGACCGCCCTGGTTCGCGGCAAGGATGGAAGCACCCATGAAGTCCCGGTGGAGGATCTAGCGATCGGCGACGTCATCGTCGTCAAGCCGGATGAGCGGGTGGCCGCCGACGGCTTCGTCATCAAGGGGACCAGCGCAATCAATCAGGCTCCCGTCACGGGCGAGAGCATGCCCGTTGATAAAAAGCCGGTCGCGGACGCCGCTGCTGCGCGCGCAAACGCCGATCGCCTAGATGCAGAGTCTCGCGTCTTCGCCGGTACGATCAATGGCAGCGGGCTTCTCGAAATCGAAGTCATACGACTTTCGAGCGAAAGCACGCTCGCCAAGGTGGTCAAGATGGTGAGCGAAGCAGAGACGCAGAAATCGCCGACCCAACGGTTCACCGACAAGTTCGAGCGTGTTTTCGTCCCGGCTGTTCTCGCGCTGGCCTTCATCCTTCTGTTCGCATGGGTGGTGGTCGATGAGCCATTCCGCGACAGTTTCTATCGGGCCATGGCGGTGCTGGTGGCGGCCAGCCCCTGTGCGCTCGCCATCGCAACGCCCAGTGCGGTTCTGTCAGGGGTGGCGAGGGCAGCGCGCGGTGGCGTGCTGGTAAAGGGTGGTGCGCCGTTGGAGCTGCTGGGTTCTCTCAACGCCATAGCTTTCGACAAAACGGGGACGCTCACCAAAGGCGAGCCGCGCATCCAGAAAGTCATCACCGCTCCCGGTGTTGAAGAGGAAGAACTGATGGCCATCGCAGTGGCGGTTGAATCGCTGAGCGATCATCCGCTCGCGCAGGCGATTGCGCGCGATGGCAAGGACTATGTTCGCAACAGGCCGATCCCGGAGGCCAGCAATCTGAAAAGCATGACTGGGCGGGGCGTTTCGGCGCTGGTGGACGTTGATGAGGTGCTGATCGGCAAGGCGGAAATGTTCGGGAATGATGGTATCCCTCCACTTTCCGCGCAAATGGCAGACGCGATCGAGGAGCTGCGCAAAGGTGGCTTCACATCGATGATCGTGCGTCGGGATGGTCAGGATCTCGGTGCGATCGGGCTGTTGGATACGCCGCGTGAGGCGGCACGCGCTACCCTTGAGAAGCTGCGGGCGCTCGGCATCGAGCGCATGATTATGATCTCTGGCGACAATCAGCGGGTGGCGGATGCAGTCGCCAAGCAGGTCGGCATCGACGAGGCGTGGGGCGACCTCATGCCCGACGATAAGGTCGAGGCGATCAAGAAACTGAGGGCGCAGGCAAAAGTCGCCATGGTCGGGGATGGCGTCAATGACGCACCAGCCATGGCCACGGCCACGGTCGGAATTGCGATGGGCGCTGCCGGATCAGACGTCGCTCTCGAAACTGCCGATGTTGCGTTGATGGCCGACGACCTTGCGCATCTGCCATTTGCCGTTGGCCTCAGCCGGCATACCCGATGGATCATTCGCCAGAATGTTTTCGTGAGCCTGGGCGTCGTCGCCTTTCTGGTTCCAGCGACTATCCTTGGGCTGGGCATCGGGCCAGCGGTGGCTGTCCATGAAGGCTCGACACTTTTGGTCGTGGTCAACGCGCTGCGGCTCCTGGCCTATCGCGACGCGACGAAGGGATGAGCTGTCGGTCCAAATCAATGGTGTCGTTGCGGCGCCCAGCATGGCCGCGATGATGCTGATCGCGCCGCCATGGTGGGAGACCGCCACGCACATCCTCAGCTTGGGCGCAGCCTACGCGCTCGCGCTGCCGGTGGGGTGGGACCGGGAAAAGGATGAGCGGAGCGCAGGCATCCGTACCTTTCCTCTCGTCGCCATCGCCAGTTGCGGATTTGTGCTGGTCGGCATCGCTATCCTTGGTCGGACGTCGCCTGCGCAGGCCCGAATCCTTGAAGGCTTGATTACCGGCGTCGGTTTCATCGGTGGCGGCGCGATCCTGAAGCATCGCGGCATAGCGTCGGGCACCGCTACGGCCGCCAGCCTTTGGGCGACCGGCGCGCTGGGCGCTGCCGTAGGCTACGGCCTTTATGACATCGCTGTGGTCCTCAGCTTGACCACGTTCCTGACCTTGCGCGGGTCTCGCCCTTTGAAGCGCGCGACACATGACAGCAGCGCGTCACCGGAGAAGGCATGATGTCGGCGATACTCTACACCCTCATCCCGCTGGCGGCCGTTATCATAGGGGCGGTGTTGTCGGTTGTTCGTCGCCCCGGTCCAGCATTTGTGAGCGGGATGCAGCACCTGGCTGCGGGCGTTGTCTTTGCAGCGGCCGCTTCGGAAGTTCTCCCGCAGATCAAACATGGTGCGTCGCCGGTATCAACGCTCATCGGCGGGTTGGTCGGACTAGGCGTCATGCTGCTGCTCAAAGTGCTGGAGGGCAGGGCCAAGGGTTCAGTGGCAATGCTTGGCGCGGTGGGAATCGATATTCTTGTCGATGGCCTCGTTCTGGGGTTGGCCTTCCTTGCCGGTGAAAAGGCCGGGTTGCTGTTGACGGTCGCCCTGACGCTTGAAGTCCTGTTCTTGGGGCTGACGGTGACGGCCGAGCTTGGTGAAACGATCGTTTCGCGATGGCGGATAGTGGGCATCACGGCCGCCTTGGGCCTTCTCCTACCGTTTGGTGCATGGATAGCAGCGCCGGTTGCCCTATTTCCTCCAACCGTCATCGTTGGCTTTCTGAGCTTCGGCATGGTGGCTCTGCTTTACCTCGTAACGGAGGAATTGCTGGTCGAGGCGCATGAACGTCCCGACAGCCCTCTTGTCAGCGCAATGTTTTTCGTTGGCTATCTCGGACTCCTCCTTTTGGAGGAGCTGATGTGATTGTCCCGGCTAACCGACCGCGCGTTCGCCGGATTGCTATAATAGCAGTCCAGTTGGCAGCTTTGGTTGCCGTTCTGATCGGTGCGATGGTGTTTTTCGTCAGGTTCGTGGCGGCGCCGATGCCGCATTCCACACCGCAGACCGTCAATCTCACCATCATTGTCGAGCCGGGGGGATCGCAAGAGGTCAACGGATATCTTGAGTCTGGGGACCGCATGGCGCTCTCCTGGCAGACCGACGGTGCCGACCTTGCCTATCGCTATCATGTCGAGAGCGGACATGAGACGCCGAGCATCTTGGCGATCGGGCTGTCGAGTGACGGCGAACAACAGTTCAAGGCCGCACATGGCGGCTTCTACGGCATCGGCCTCCGGAATTTCACGGGCCGCAGAGTGACCGTGACCCTAAAGGCCACGGGCACCTTCGAATATTTCAGGGCGATGTTCGCCCAGCGCAAGCGGGAGTCCGCCAAGTGACGAGGCTCCCGCATATCCATTCTCAGCTCGCAGCGACCGCATCGGGAGGGAGGCCATCATGACGGACATCGATAGAGTTCTGGCTGCTCGAAATGCTATAATTCAACGCAATGCCGCGATCCGCAATGCGACGGCACCGGCCACTATCGATCCGAAAGCGGCAGAGGCCTTCGCCGCGAAACTTCAGGGCGCACTTAGCGCCACCGCAACCAGCGTACCGGCATTGACGGTCAATCAGCCTTCCCCAACGGATAGCGTCCGCTCCGCGATCGCCAGCGTGAACGAGACTATGGAACAGGAGGATGTGGCGACCGAGGCATATGAGCGCGGAGAAACAACCGACATAGCGGCGGTGATGCTGATGAAGTCGCGTTCGGATATCGAGTTCGAGGCAACGCTTCAAATCCGCAACAAGCTGCTCGCCGCATATAAGGATATCATGAACATGCAGATTTAGCGCTTGCTTACCTCGCCAGCCGAAGGGCCCAGTAGCGTAGGTGAGACATTTCTAACTTGCGCGACTGTGACATTTGGACGTTGCTGTGCGGTTTCCATTTGAAGTGCGATGCTTTTTGCATTGATACTGCATCCGTCTGGCTGGGGCGAGCCCAGCCAGACGGATGGCCGGTTTTCAGGAGACGATGGTGACCTGTTCGCCCATAACCTCCGCTGGCGTTCGGTAGCCCAGACTGTTGAGTTGCACCGAGAACTGACCCGGGATTTTCATTGAGAATTGACCCGGGTGGGTGTGGGTTATGTGCTGCCCAGGTAGGGCGTGGTCAAGGTCTGGGTTTATTCCTTTCTGGATTTTGGCGCAGCGGAACTGGCCCTGAAGCGGAAGCTGTCATTGCCCGTTTCAAGGATGTGGCAATGGTGGGTGAGACGATCTAAGAGGGCGGTGGTCATCTTGGGATCGCCGAAGATTTTTGCCCATTCGCTGAAACTCAGGTTGGTGGTGATAACGACGCTGGTGCGTTCGTACAATTTGCTGAGCAGATGGAACAACAGGGCTCCGCCTGACGAGCTGAACTGCAGATATCCCAGTTCATCGAGAATGATGAGATCGAGTTTGAGCAAGCGCTCAGCGAGTTGCCCGGCCTTGTTGGCGGCCTTTTCCTGCTCCAGTGCATTGACCAGATCGACGGTGGCGAAGAAACGCACTTTCCTGCGGTGATGCTCGACAGCCTGTACGCCAAGGGCGGTGGCGATGTGGCTTTTACCGGTGCCAGGTCCCCCAATCAGCACGACATTGTCGGCGCTGTCGATGAAGTCGCAACGGTGGAGTTGGCGCACAAGAGCCTCGTTGATTTCGCTGATCGCAAAATCGAAGCCTGCCAGATCCTTGTAAGCCGGGAACCGGGCAGCCTTGATCTGATAGGCAATGGAGCGAACCTCACGCTCGGCCATCTCTGCTTTGAGCAACTGGGATAGTATGGGTACGGCGGCCTCGAAGGCAGGCGCGCCCTGCTCGATGAGGTCACCAACGGCTTGAGCCATACCGTACATTTTGAGGCTGCGCAGCATCACGACCACTGCGGCGCTGGCTGGATCATGACGCATGGCGCATCTCCCTCAAGGTGTCGTAGCGTCCGACATCAGCTTTGGGCTCCTTGGCAAGGCGCAGGGCTTGCGGGGCATCGATCGGAGGCGCTGGTGGCGCCTTGCCTTCAACCAGGCGGTGCAGGACATTAAGAACATGGGTTTTGGTCGCAACGCCGTCTTTCAGCGCCTGCTCGACAGCGCCCAGAACGGCTTGCTCATCATGATGCAGGACGAGGGAAAGGATTTCGACCATCTCTCGGTCGCCGCCGGAGCGTTTGAGCAACTGGGCCTGTAATTGCCGGAAGGCTTCGGGCATTTCCAGGAAGGGTGCGCCATTGCGCAGGGCTCCGGGTTTGCGCAGAATGACGGCGAGATAGTGTCGCCAGTCATAGATCGTGCGCCCCGGTTTCTGGTGGGAACGATCGATAATCCGCACGTGTTCACATAAAATCTGCCCCTCAGCCACGACGACAAGCCGCTCGGGATACACGCGCAGACTGATCGGCCGGTTCGCAAAGGAGGCTGGCACGCTGTAGCGGTTACGCTCGAAGGCAATCAGGCAAGTGGGCGATACGCGCTTGGTCTGTTCAACGAAGCCATCGAAAGGTCGCCCCATCGGCATCAGACTGGCCACCTCTTCGGCGTGCACATCGGCGATGCTGCCAGGCAGCACACCGTGCTGGATGTCTGCCCATTGCGCGATGCATTGCTCTTCAAGCCAGACGTTGAGGGCATCGAGCCCCGGGAAGCCGGGGCCAGAGGTATTGAGAGGTTGCCATAAACGGCGACGCGCATCCTGAACATTCTTCTCAACCTGCCCCTTCTCCCAGCCCGAGGCCGGATTGCAAAAGTCTGTCTCGAACAGGTAGTAACTGGCCAGCGCGGCAAATCGGGCGTTGACCTGCCGGGCCTTGCCGCGACCGATCTTGTCGACCGCCGTCTTCATATTGTCGAAGATCCCACGCTGCGGCACGCCGCCCAGCACACGGAAGGCCTGCGTCAGCGCGTCGAACAACATCTCGTGTGTCTGGAGAAGATAGGCGCGCACGATGAATGCGCGGCTATGCGACAGCTTGGTATGGGCCACCTGCAGTTTGACCGACTTGCCGCCCAGAACCGCATAATCTTCACTCCAATCGAACTGGAAGGCTTCGCCGGGCTGGAAAGCCAATGGCACAAAAGTGCCACGCCCACTGGTTTGCTGTTCATACTGGCGCTGCCGCTTCCAGTCTCGTGCGAAGGCTGCGACCCTGGCATAAGATCCATCAAATCCCAGCACAACCAGATCAGCGTAAAGCTGTTTGGCTGTCCGCTTTTGCTTGCGCGACTTGCCCGATTCCGCGCGTAGCCAACCCGTCAACTTCTCGGCGAACGGGTCCAGCTTGCTGGGTCGACCAGGAACCTGAAACTTCGGCTCCACCGCGTCGGTGCGAAGATATTTGCGGATCGTGTTGCGCGACAAGCCGGTTCGCCGCTTGATCTCGCGAATGGGCATGCCTTGGCGGAAATGCCAGCGGCGGATCACACTGAGTAAGTCCATGTCGATCACTCCAATGCCTCCCGACTGTCAGCCGGTGGCGAGGAAAGCATGGGTCAATTCTCAGTGAAAATTTCTGCCACTCCCGGGTCAGTTCTCGGTGCAACTCAACAGGTTCAGCCCAGATGCGCGAAATTCCTGATTTTCCAGCGAGCGATCGGTGAACCGACCCTGCCGGTTGGTATAGATGGCGGCGGCAAGCGTGTGCCTCGCCTCGCCTTTGTTGAGACCGGCCTGACAGGCACGTCGCAGTTCCGGTTGTTCAAGCCAATCGAGCGTGAACAAAGTGCGCTCGATACGGCCCAGTTCAGCCAATGCAAAATCCAGCCTGTTCTGGCGTTTGTAGGCGGCAAGTTTTCGCAAGATTACTGACGGCGCCACCGAGCCATCCTTGATTGAGGCGACAATCCTGACGATGTCATCCCAATCGGCCTCGATCGCTGCCGTTTTGATGGTGCGGCCCATCAGATTTTTGATGCCCTTGTATGTCGATGGCGCAGCGATCGAACCCAGCTTGCGGTCGCCAATATCGCGCAGCCGGGGCGCGAAGCGGAACCCGAGTAGGTGGCAGAGTGCGAAAACATGATCGGTGGCGCCGCCGGTATCGGTATAGTGCTCATGCAACGGAAGGTTGCCGGCGCCCAGGACAAGCCCGTCGAGCACGTAAGGCGCTTCACCTGCCGTCGCGGACATGATCCGTGATCCGAATGATGCGAAGTGATCGGAAAGGTGAGAATAGATTTTCACGCCAGGTTCGGCGCCATATTTGGCATTGACGTCCGCCGCCCCTGAACGGCTCCGCCCCGACCGGAAGAACTGGCCATCGGACGACGAACTGGTGCCAGCGCCCCAATGCCGCGCGAAGGGTAATTCGTGATGGGCTGAGATGATCATGGCCAGCGCGGCCTGATAGTTCTCGGGTGAAAGATACCAGTTGTGGGTCCATGCGAGTTGGGCATAGCTGACGCCTTCGCTGGCATTGGCCATCCGCTCCAGCCCGAGGTTGGTGCCATCAGCCAGAATTGCGGCGAGTACCGTGCTGGGGTTGTCGTGCTCCTTGCCTGAGCGCAGGTCACGGAATGCGTTCAAAAAACCAGTGCGTTCGGCGACTTCAAGCAGCAGCTCGGTGATGCGCACGCGGGGAAGCAGGGTATCGAGCTTGCGATCGAGGGCTTCAGCTTCCGGTGGGGTGACAGGCGGCATTTGCTGAAGCTTGAGCCGGTCTCGTTCGAGCGACACTCCCTCAAGCTTGTTTGTTTTCAACTGCTTGGCAAATCGGCGCAGCCGCCAGTCAAGATTTCGTGCCCGGTCAGCGAGGTAGGATGCAGCATTTGAATCGAACGGAAGCACATCCGCCACTTTGGCGGCGTCGCGCCGACCCAGCAAATAGGCATCGAAGCGCTGATAGTTGCGGGTTCCCTCGATCCATACATCACCGGCGCGCAAACGATCACGCAAGGTTGCCATGATCGCAATTTCATAACGTCGGCGGTCGATACGGCCGCTTTCGGTGATGAGACGCTTCCACTGCCGATTGGGGAATGGCAGTGGAACGCCATCGGGAAGGTCGCGCGACTTTCGTGTGTTCGCATCGCGAATGACATCGATGGCTTTGATCAGTGCCGTCCCTGTTCCAGACGCCTTGAAGGTGAAGGCGTCCAGAAATGCCGGGCTGAAACGCCGTAGCGTGGCGTAACGCTCGGTTGCCGTTACCAGTGCGTCCTCGCCGGCAAGATCAGCAAGGGCATCTACTTGGGCCTTTGCCGCAACAAGCCGGTGCCAGCCCACCGCTTCGTCAATCAATTCGAGCGGATCGCCGCCATTCTGGACAGCCTCATCAAGTGCTGTAATCGTGGCGCCAAACAGCCGCATGAGTTGCCCCACCGACTGAATACTATCTTGGTAGCGACGCTCGCGCCCACGCCGCGCGCGCGTGAACATGCCGCCGATAAGTCGGTCAAACATTTGGATCGCGGCATCGGCAAGTCTGGCCTCAAGGTCGATCACTGCGGCCGTCAACGTCGCCCGCCTGCGATTGACGCTGTAATCCGAAAGCAGGAATGCCGGTGCCACGCCGCCCTCGCGGACAAATTGGGCAAAGCGGAGTTCCGGAATGGCGCCCCCAACTACCGGGTGGATACCTATGCCGCGAACATAGCGCAGGCGCTCAAGCAAGCCATTGATATTGGCCGCAGTCCGGGCTTCTTCGAAATTACGCAACCACGCCAGCGGTGTCATGCCGAAATCCGGGTTGTTGATTACGAGTTCGTCTAGCCGTGTCAGTTCAGCAGAGCTGAGGCCTTCGACGATTGCGGCTGCGGCAGCTTTGCGTGCGCGTGCCCGGCCAGCAAGACCGGCGCGTTCCAGTGTGTCGCCTGACGGAAGAATGAACCGCTCACCCTTCAGGCCAACCATGAGGGCGCGAACAATCGGTTCACCTCTGTCTGTATACTCGGCGGCTTGCGCGGCAAGATTCAGGGCAAGTGCCAGGTCGCCGCGTCGAAACGGGCGTATGCCAAGATAACGCGCCACGAGATCGGCATGATCGGTACGGGTTTGCGCGCGCTGACCATATGCAGAGAAGGAGGAAGGATCGACGAATAACTGTGCCGCGAGGTACTGAAGAATGACGTCGGGAAGCCCGATCTCGGGTTGCAGACCAAAGCCGGGATGTCGCATCAAAGCGATTTGTGCAGCCAGACCGAGGCGATTTGCTGGACCATAGCGGCGCCCAACCAATTCAACATCTTCCGCAGAAAGGGTATAATGCCCAATGATCGCGGTTTCTTGGACAGGAGGATCGAACAGGCGCCGGCGCTCGTCTCCGGTCAGAAGTCGGCGTCGTGCCATTTTGCTCTCCCGCTGAGGCGAATAACAAAATTGACACCAAAGCGGCTTGCACTGGAGGGAGGCCATTCGTTGCCGGTTGATCCCCGAGCAATCACCCGGCGCAGCAAGACAGTTTGGCGACATCCTTATCAAACGTTTGGGCCGCCAGTTTGAGGCCTTCCACAGTGGTCAGGTAAGGAAATATCGTTGCACCCAATTCCAGGGTGGTCATGCCGTGTTTGATCGCCAGCACCAGTGTCTGGATCGAATCCGCGCCTTCGGGTGCCATGATCTGGCCGCCCAGCAAACGGTCGTTCGCCTTGTCGGCAATCAGTTTGATGAGACCCCGCGTATCGCGTGCTGCCAGTGCCCTTGGCACAGCATCGAGCGGGAGCAGCGAAACCTTGATGTCCAGGCCTTGCGCCCGTGCTGTCGTTTCAGTGAGGCCGGCGCTGGCGACTTGCGGGTCGGTGAAGACGACGGATGGCATGGAGGAATTGTCGTAGCGGTATTGGTTGCCCGTCACCGCGTTGCGCGCGGCCAGTTTTGCGCCATAGGCGGCCATGTAGACGAACTGGTCCCGTCCCGTTACATCGCCCGCCGCGTAAATGCCTGGAACCGACGTTTCGAGGTGGTCATCGACGACGATTCCACCATTACGGGCAAGCACTATGCCGCGCTCCTCCAGCCCAAGCCCGTCGCTATTGGGTCGGCGTCCGGTGGCGATGAGCACCTGTTCCGCCGCGACGGTGTCACAATGCCCCTCGCAGGTCAATTCGACCCCGCTCTGTGTTTGGGCGATACGCTGATAGCCGACACCTGAGCAAACCCGCACGCCCTCGGCTTCCAAATAGTTTTTCAGCGCGGCACTCACTTCCGGGTCCATTTCGGGGAGCAGGCGGCTTCGGCAGCAGATGGTGACATCAACGCCCAGACGCGAAAACATCTGTCCCAGTTCTACCCCGATCACCCCGCCACCGATCACCAGCAGCGATTTGGGCAAGCGATCCAGCGCCAGCGCCGATGTGCTGGTTAGGTAGGGCACGCTGTCCATCCCCGGAATCGGCGGCACGGCGGCGTGCGCACCCATCGCCAATATGACCTTGCCGACCTTCATGGGCGCATCGCCGACAATCAGCGCACCATCGGCAAAGCGTGCCTTGCCCTCGATATAGCTCACACCGTCATAGGCGGGCAGCAGATCGACATATTTTTTTTGGCGCAGCGTCGTGACAAGATCGTCCTTCGACGCCGCCAATACGGACCAGTCA
>NZ_JBWBQS010000032.1:0-18134 GCF_056279125.1 Novosphingobium sp. Sphag1I
CGCTTAAAATCTTCACTATGCTTCATCATCTCGTCGGTCTCCTGTTGCGAGCATAAAACGCTCAGGTGACCGGCACAAATCCGTTACAAGTCCAGAGACGCTCAAGACCCCGGTCAATTTCATTGTCCACACGCTGGCCGAAGTGAATGACGGGCTGGCCCATGGCCGCTATTTCTTCATGGATATCGCCAAGGACGGCATCGCGCTCTACCAGTTCGAAGACAAGGACCTGCACAAGCCACGGCCCAAGACCCGGACGCAGGCGCTCGATATGGCGCAGGAATACTTCGATGATTGGTTTCCTGCTGCGATGAAGCGGTTCGAAAGTGCTCGGTTCCTGATCGACAAGGCTTACACCAATCAAGCCGCATTCGATCTGCACCAAACTACGGAAACTCTATATAATTGCGTCTTGCTTACGTGCACATTTTACAGCCCACACGTCCACAATATCAGCTTTCTGCGCACTCAGGCCGAGAAGCTCGACGAGCGCCTGATCCATGTCTGGCCGCGTGAAACCCGTATCGACAAAGCCCGCTTCGAGAAGCTCAAGGAAGCCTACGTCAAGGCGAGGTACTCGAAGCATTACAGGATCACCGCCGAGGAACTGGCGTGGCTTGGCGAACGCGTCGAAGAACTCGGGCAGGTCGTGCATGCGATCTGCACCGAGAAGCTGGCAGAGCTCAAGGCCAAGACTGCCGAGTAGGCTGCGTGGGGTGGCACCTGTCGCCCATTCGCGACCTTGACCTTTTACGGCTGACCATGGCCAATTGGCGACTGCCCGATCCGGAGGGAAGGCGCAGGAGAAAGCTGCCATTTGGATCGCGGCGACTAGGTGTCCTTCAGACTATCGGCAGATGCCGGGCGTGCCCAACTTTCAAGCTGACCTCCAAAGGCATGGTTGGCCCTTCTGATGATCTCAGCCTGACGAGCGGGTCCGTTGTAGAGTTTTTCGAGCAACAGATTGATGATGCCGATCCCGGCAACCATCTCACTGCGATTCATAGGGATACGCTCATGTGCGCCAGCATTGCCCTTCTGTCGGACTTTGTGCAAAAGTTCTAATTGAGTATTGTCTACAAGGCCTTTCACTTGCAAATCATCGATCTTGTCCGCTAGGTTTCTTCCATCACATTTTGTGTCATTGACGATAAAATCAACGACCATACGGAGCGCAACAGTGGCCAGCTTTAGTTTCATGCCAGAGAGGGCATAGATCATTTCGTCAATTAGTTCGTAGAGTTCGCGCGGAATGAATTCTGTGCTGAACGCAAAATCAGGTGAGGAAGGCAGTGGGTACTGCACTTCCTCTCTAAGATAGAATACATTTCCATCTACGTCGTGGTCAGACATCTCGCTGTTCCACGTTGACCGCTCAAAGCATACGGCATCACAGGCTCCACAGCGGTAAAGTGAAAACTCCGATCCGCCATTAGCGCCGTTGCCGTTCCCGTGGTCGACCGTCCAGTTGCCAAGGCATTGTGCTTCAAGCGTATGGATCGTCTCGCGGCGACATTCGTTGCATTGGAGCCGTTTACGGCTGTTGAGTTCGCTCACGCGCTCGAACTTATCAAACACCATTGCCCCCTAGTTGCATTCAACCATTCACCGTCCAAAAATCCTTGGAAAGTCCTAAGTGCACATAAGCGGCAGCGCGGCCAGCACGAACCCAAAAATAGTTAAGGCGAGGCCAGCCACCGCAATCCAAGCCGGTATGGAAACTGCAGGATCGGGCGAACCGATATACCAGCGCAGCATTCCACACAGGCCTACCTTCTGAATTGAAAAATCTAGTTCGCCTCCCTTTGGAACGCCTAAACACTCACGAATATCGTACGGCATAAAAATCGCGTCGTCGCTGTCATGGCCGAGAATCAGTACTTCGAGGGCGTTGCCATTTGCGTTATTAATGAGCCGACCTATGCCGTAACGATCAACGCTGGCGCGGTGCGTGACATTAAGGCGAACGAACCAGCGGCCGACCTCGTTCGCCTGCAGCCCTTTAACTTGAAGCTTTGGCATACTCTGCTCCAACTCTTTGTGATAGTTAGCAACCCGCAAGCATTGCGTTGGCCGCTTTCACCCAGAATGGGTGTCGCACACGTTTCATCCGACGTCAGCTTATTAGTTTGCCAATGAGGTGGCCGAAAGACCGACAACCGGCGGACAGCGGTCATTGTCTGAAGCCGATTTAATGTACGCTCCCCACCACCTGCGCTCATCCGAATCCGGCCCCACCACCTGGGCCAGCCTTCAGCCCTTCGCCTGTCTCTCCGGCGCATCCTTGCTCAGCGCATCGGCGATCATCGCGGCGAGCGTTTCCTCGGCGCGCAGGCGTGTGCTGTCATCCTTGGCGGCCAGATCATGCCGGATCCATTGCGGCGCGCGCTGGATCACGGCGAGGAGCAGCGCAGTCTGTTGATCGTTCATACCCGTGCCTATGGGCGATCAATCTTTGGCTGGCAAATGGTCTGCGGCAAAGGCCCGCTGCCCACGCCGCCGCCAAAGCGTGAGTGCGGCTTCGCGCTCCTCGCCGCGCAGTCTGGCGGCGGCCTCGATCATCACGCCAAGCAACACGGCGCGATCATCCTCGGCGAGTTCAACAAGGTTAGCCTTCACTACCAAGCCGCCCAGTTCGATCAGATGCCGCGTTCTCTCGCGGCGCTTCACTTGCCAGTCGCGCGTGTCACGCCGCGCCGCCTGAGCCGTGAGCCGGTTGATCGCCTGCCGCGCTCTTCGCAGCGCCGCTTTGCTCGCCCCCAGCGCCGAGAGCAGCGTGGACAGTCGCGCCCTTGGCCCCGTGCAGAAAGAAAGCAGCGCCTCGCTTGCGCCACGCCTCCCGCCGTTGCGCTTCACTGGTGCCGACCATCGCCAGCAAGGCGCCGGCCAGTTCCTCGATCGACAACGCATCGGCCCCGGTGGCGATGACCAGCTCGCCAAGCTGTTGCTGCTTGCGCTGTTTCAATTGTTGGGCACGGGCTTCGAGCGCCTTGAGTTCGGCATCAAAATCACGGGGCTTGCGCATGGGGACAGTCCTTCCTTGAGGGGAGCGGACAGACCAGCTATCGTGCAGGCAGGCGCATCGCAATGCTCTGAAATCCCCTGAGAATGAAAGCGTCCCGAAACTCCTGAAAGGGTTGGAGGGCGCGCTTATACGTCGTGCCGACGTGCGCTTTTAAGGGTAGCTTCCCTGCCGTTATGGCGATCTATCACTTCTCGGCCAAAGTCATATCGCGCGCCAGCGGTTCCTCGGCGCTGGCCGCTGCCGCCTACCGCTGCGCGGGCCGCCTGTATGATGATCGCCTTGGCCGCACCCATGACTTCAGCAACAAGCGCGACGTGGTCCACAGCGAAGTGCTGCTGCCCGAAGGCGCCAACGAAGCATGGCGCGACCGCGAGAAGCTGTGGAACGCGGTCGAGGCCGCCGAGCTGCGCAAGGATGCGCAGCTGGCCCGCGAGATCGAGTTCGCCATTCCACGCGAGATGACCCAGGAACAGGGCATCGAACTGGCCCGTGACTTTGTGCAGGCGGAATTTGTCGAGCGCGGCATGGTGGCTGATCTCAATGTCCATTGGGATCGGGGCGAAGATGGCCTCGCCAAGCCGCATGCCCATGTGATGCTGACCATGCGGGAAGTGAAGGTCGATGAGCATGGCGAGGCAGGCTTCGGCGCCAAGGTTCGTGATTGGAACAGCACCCCATTGCTCAACCATTGGCGCGAAGCATGGGCTGACCATGTGAACCAGCGCCTCGCCGAACTCGACATAGACGCGCGGGTCGATCACCGCAGCCTTGAGGCGCAGGGGATTGAGCTTGAACCCCAGCACAAGATCGGCGCTGCTGGGCAGCGGATGGAAGCTGAGGGATTGGCGAGCGAGCGCGCCGAGGATCATTTGCGCATCGCGCGGGAGAATGGCGAGCGACTGCTGGCCAACCCCCGTCTCGCGCTTGATGCCATCACCCACGGGCAAGCCACCTTCACCAACCGCGATCTGGCGATGTTCATCCACCGCCACAGCGAGGGGCTCGAGCAGTTCAAGGCGGTGATGTCGGCGGTGAAGGCCTCGCCCGAACTGGTGGAACTGGGCAAGGACGCATCGGGGCAGGAGCGCTTCACGTCTCAAGAGATGATCGAGACCGAGGAAAGGTTGCGGCGCGCGGTTCAGGTCATGGCCGAGCGCGAGCATCACCGCGTCAGCGAAGGGACCAGAGAAGCCGCGCTCGACCGCGCTGAAAGCCAGCGTGGGCTCCGCCTGTCAGGCGAGCAGGGCGATGCCTTCCACCATGTCACTGGCGGCAGGGGCCTGAGCGTGGTGGTCGGCACGGCAGGCGCGGGCAAGAGCGCGATGCTCGGCGTAGCCCGCGAGGCCTGGGAAGCCTCGGGCTATAATGTTCGGGGCGCCGCTCTCTCGGGCATCGCGGCTGAGAATCTGGAAAGCGGTTCGGGCATTGCCTCGCGCACGCTGGCCAGTCTAGAGCATGGCTGGAGCCAAGGGCGTGATCTCTTGACCCGCAATGATGTGCTGGTGATCGATGAGGCCGGGATGGTCGGCACCCGCCAGCTCGAGCGCGTGGTTGCCCATGCCGCCGAGGCGGGAGCCAAGCTGGTGATGGTGGGCGATCCCCGGCAGTTGCAGGCCATTGAGGCGGGCGCCGCCTTCCGCGCCATCCATGAGCGCCATGGCGGGGTGGAAATCACCGAGGTTCGGCGCCAGCGCGAGGACTGGCAGCGGCAGGCGACGCGCGATCTCGCCACCGGTAAGGTGGACAAGGCGATCGAGACCTATGCGCAACATCAGCAGGTGCATGAAGCGCCAACCCGCGAGGCGGCGCGGCTCGATCTGATCGACCGTTGGGATAGCCAGCGGCAGGCACAACCTGATGCCAGCCGGATCATCCTCACCCACACCAATGCCGAGGTTCAGGAGCTCAATGAGGCGGCGCGCGACAGGCTGCAGCGCGCAGGCGAACTGGGTGAGGATGTTGCCGTCAAGGTCGAGCGCGGCGAGCGCGCCTTTGCCACCGGGGACAGGATCATGTTCTTGCGCAACGAGCGAAGCCTCGGGGTCAAGAATGGCACGCTCGGTACCCTGGAGGCGGTCAGCAAGAGCGAGATGAGCGCAAGACTCGACGATGGGCGGCAGGTATCCTTTGAACTCAAGAACTATGCCCATCTCGATCATGGCTATGCCGCCACGATCCACAAGGCGCAGGGCATGACGGTGGATCGTGCCCATGTGCTCGCGACGCCCGGTCTCGATGCGCATGGTTCCTATGTCGGCTTGTCGCGCCATCGTGACGGGGTGGAGCTGCATTACGGGCGCAAAGACTTTGCCGACCGGGGTGAGCTGGCACACCAGTTGGGGCGGGATCGCTCCAAGGATATGGCCACGGATTATGGGCGAGGTCAGGAGGCGGAAGCCGCGCGCGAGGCTGCCAACGCCTTTGCCGAGCGGCGGGGGATCGTGGTCAGCCAGCGTATCGCCGAGATGGCGCGCAATCTGTTGCCGGAGAAGCTGCGCGAGGCGCTGGCCCAATTTGTGCCGCTCAAGGAGCAGGAGGGGCCCAAAGCGGCGGCCAGACCGGAACCCACCATGCAGGCTGAACAGGACAAGCCGCGTGGGCGCTTCGATGGGCTGCGGCTGAGCGTGCCGGGCATCGAGCAGGCCGCTAGGCCATCATCGCCGCAGTCAGGCTCGCAGCCGTCACGGCAGCCGGGCCTTCAGCCATCACTACAAGCTGCGCCATCGCCCCAGCCTGGGCGGTTCGCCGGGCTCAAGCTTGGTAAGGTCGCGGTGCCCGAGCCCAAGGTTCAGGCAGACAGCTTGGGCAAGGCGATCGAGCGCTATGCCAAGGCCTTGGCCGACATCACCCGCATGCAGGATCGTGGCATTGCCCCGCTCGAAATGCACAAGAGCGAAAAGGCCAGGGCAGGCGAGGCGCTCGAAGCGATAAGACCGCAGGCGAGCCGCGATCTTGACGCCGCCTTTGCCAGGGAACCGGCGCTGGCCAGCGAGGCGGCTAATGGCCGTACCAACCAGGCCATCCGTCAGCTGCAGCTCGAGGCCGAGCTGCGGGTCAATCCCGAGCTGCGCGCCGAGCGCTTTACCGCCGACTGGCAGGCGCAGGCCCGCCAGTTCAAGGCATTGGAGAAGGAAGGGCACTATGGTGCCGCTGGTCGCATCCGTGACAGCATGACGGACATGGCAAAACAATTGGCGCGTGATCCTCAGCTCGAGTCGCTGCTGCGTGAGCGTAAGCAGCTCATCGGCATGGGATCGCGTGAGAATGGAAATGTGTCTCGCGACCTCCAGGATTGGCTCAGTCGCTCGCGCGATCGCGGGCTGGGGCTTTAGGCTGGCGGGCGCGAGGTGTCCGGCTATTCCGCCCGGCGCCGGTCGCCATCCTACTTGCACGGAGGCCTGCCCGCCATGACCACACCATCATCGCCATCCCAGGAGTTCGATCAGCCCGAACTGGCCTTTGCCGCCATGGCTCAGCGTCTGGCTGGACTGACGGCGGCGATAGACGGTTTTGCCGCGCGGCAGCAGGAATTGCATGGCCGCGATTACGGGCCCGATCTTGAGCGGATCCAGGAAAGCTTCGAGCGGGTGCGGGTGGCGGTCAATACCATGGCCAGCCAGCCTGCGCTCAAGCTGAGACCTCAGGATATTGCCGCGCAGATTGAACGGGCCGGACGAGAGGGGCGACAGGGTGATCACGAGGCCTGGGATAGGGCGCAGGATCACCTCGAGAGCGTGGCCCGTTCCATCAAGCAGGTGGTGGCCTCGGCGCTGGAGTTCAGGGTCCAGCGGGACTGGATCATAGGGACTGGGGCGGCGGCGCTGGTGATCGGCATTCTGCTGGGTACCGTGTTGCCGGGGTGGATGGATCAGGCCGTGCCGGAGAGCTGGCATTGGCCTGAGGCGAGGGCCGCCGATATGTTGGGGCGTAGTGAATGGGAGGCCGGGATCAGGTTGATGCAGGTCGGTGATCCGGATGGTTGGCAAAAACTGGTGCAGGGCACTGCGATTGTGCGAGCCAATGCTCAGGCGTTGGATGCTTGCCGGGCGATGGCCGCCAGGGAGAAGACCGCCATTGTCTGCAAGGTCCGGATTGGGGGAGAAGAAGCGGCCCAATAGGTTCGCATTTTGCGGTAACGCAGATTGGAAATATCGTCGACTGTGGACAATCCTGAAAGTCTTCTCATGGCGAGGAAATGAGGTTAGCAGACATTCCTACGGACCGATCTGCGGGCAGCTCCGTGCCGCGAATTCGGAAGTTGAGCATCAACAAAGAATGCTCGGGAAATACCATTACCGGTCGCGCAGACAACTATCATATTTCCTGAGGAGAGGTACGATTTCTAGCCTAGGTTGTATTTCTTCAGAGCCCACGGGTTTAAGCGTTAGCCGACGCGTCGCCGAAACGCCAAACGCTTCTCCACGCCGGTCATTCGACAACGCCAATGGCAAATTTGGCCGCTGACCCCGAACTTTAGAGCAATCGTTTCAACTGACACCCCCTGACTACGGAGCTGATTAAGAGCTACCTCTGGCAAGAGTAGTGCAGCACCCAGCCAATCAGCTTCCTCTTCTTGATCGGTGGAATAATCAGATAATAGCACCAAGCCGCTTGGCGAGACTTCAACTTCTGCGGGAATATGCTCAAGGATGATGTGTGCTAATTCATGCATCAGGGTCGATGCTTGGCGATTATTTGAGTGAGAGGAGTTCAAGACGACGACGTGGACTCCATCTTCCAGCAAAGTCATGCCCGACCAACTATCGGGATCTCGCTCCAAAAGTTGAGTGGCATGCTCAGGTTCGAGATCTAGCTCGCTCGCGTCGAAAACTAGGACGCCTAAATGCTCCGCATAAAGCCAGGGACAAAGCTTATCCGTCACGGACAAGCCCAAGTCTGCCCGTGCAGAAGCGGCCTTACGCTCCGATTCGGCCTTAAATCCTCGGCGCATATTACTCTCCGCGCATCAATTCCGCGCGTGCTTGGCGGGCGCGCTGCGCCGCAAGAATGAGCGCCCCCAGTGAGGTGGCCGTTTCTGGCGACACCGTAGGCTTTTTGCGGAAATGTGCGACCGCGCGTTTTTGAGGGGCGTCCACGCTACCAGCCTTAACGCCAAGGAAACGAGCCGGATCGACTTCAAGCCACCGACAAATCTTCGCGAACGTTGCAAGGTCTGGAAGGTGTCCGTTCTCAACCCGCGAGAGTGTAGCGGGGCTGATGTCGATTTCGGCTGCCGTAGCTCGAATACCTCGGTTGCCACGCTTGCGCGCAAGCAACTTGCCCAATTCCTCGATCGGTAGGGTCATTGATTCTCCAGCCAGGCCATTGACACGCATGCCAACGCCCGATATCGTTTCACAAGTGAGACAGATGGCGTTACATGTGAAAACGCCTCTTTGCTGAAACGGCGTGAATCACATCGCAGCTAGGTGAGTCAAGCGGAATGTGATTCGCGGGTGCCATAGGAGGTTAAGATGCACGAAGATTGCGACAAGAACGAGATTGAAGAGCTGAAGGAAGAGGTTGCCGCCCTGAAGATCGAGGTGGAGCTTCTCGAAGAGATCATCGATCTGGAAGAGCAAGCTAAGGCTAAGCGGGAGCCCAAGAAAGCTAAGTCATACCGCATCCGCATCGATAAAATCTATAAGGATGTCCATGTCCACTCGATGACCGGCCGGGAAATCTTGGCCCTCGTCGACAAGTCACCGGAGGCATATCTGCTTTCGCAGAAGCTGCATGGTGGCGTGGTCGAGCCAGTTACAGCCGATCAAATCGTCATCTTTCACGTTCATAAGATCGAGCGTTTTCAGACGCTCGCGCTTGACCCTACCGAAGGTTAATTGTGATGCGCCGGGCTTTTCAGCTAACCGAGGAGGACGAAGAGTGCCTTGCCGCGCAGGGGCGCTCATGGGAGGCAATCGTGGAAGGGGGAGTTAAATGGCTCATCTTCGCTGACTTTCCAATTCCCGATGCTTACAACCACACTATTGTCAGCGCCGCGCTTCGCGTCCCTCCTTCGTATCCCGACGATCAGATCGATATGGTCTATTTTTCGCCCCCCCTCGCTTTGAAGAGTGGCCGAGCAATCCGAGCTCTCACCACAATTCAAATCGACGGCAAGCAGTACCAGCAGTGGTCACGGCATAGGACGCAGGTGAACCCCTGGCGGCCGGGGCTAGATAATGTTTGCACTCATCTCCTGCAGGTGGACTGCTGGCTTCAACGCGAAATTAGCTAGGAACGTCGATGGAAGTTAAACTTCGACTGTCGCAAACCCATCACCAACTCCTGCAAAAGCACTTGCTGCCGGGAGACGGCAAAGAGGCAGTCGCCGTCGCTCTCTGTGGGCGGCGGCGTAGTAAGACGCATCATTGCCTTACGGTGAGGAGCGTTGTCCCTATCCCGTATGACGAGTGTAGGGAGAGGACGCCCGATCGCGTCACCTGGTCGACGAAGCGGCTAATCCCGTTGTTGGCAGAGGCGGAAAAACGCGACCTTGCCATTTTGAAGATCCACTCGCATCCCGGCGGTTATTCAGACTTTTCGAAGACAGACGATGATGCCGATAGGGATCTTTTCGATTCGGTATTTGGCTGGACAGACAGTGTCTGGCCTATGGCGAGCGCGGTGATGCTGCCCGGTGGCCGGATGTTCGGTCGAGCAATCATGCCGAGCGGTGATTTCTGCGATCTTTCTTCGATCATGGTCCCAGGTGACGATATAGATTTTTGGATACCAAGTGCGAACCGGAGCAGGACAGCTGCCTTTGCGCAACGTCATGCGCAACTCTTTGGTGCGGGAACGACGCGCCGTTTACGCGAGATGGCTGTGGCGATTGTCGGGTGTTCTGGCACGGGTAGTCCCGTTATCGAGCAGCTTGCCAGGTTAGGCGTTGGCCGTTTCGTTCTGATCGATCCGGACCAAGTTGAGCTCAAAAACCTCAACCGCATTCTGAATAGCACCCGCGAAGACGCCTTTTTGGGGCGTTCGAAAGTTCATGTAATGGCGCGTTCGATCGCGGCGATGGGATTCGACACTGAAGTCGAGATCATCGCCGAAGATCTTGCAAGCCCCCATGCTGTTAGGGCGGTTGCCGAATGCGACGTCGTATTTGGATGTATGGATGGGGTTGAGGGTCGCCATCTTCTCAACCGTCTCGCCGCCTTCTACGTGCTGCCATTCTTCGATCTTGGCGTTAAACTCGACGCCGATGGGAAAGGTGGAATCGATGCCGCCACAGCGGCTGTTCACTATATAAAGCCAGATGGAGCCACCCTCCAGGACCGCAAAGTTTATAACTCCGCTCAACTGAAGGCAGCCGGGCTAAAACGTACAGATCCGAAAGCCTATCGGGACCAGGTCAAAGCTGGTTACCTTCGGGGCGTTGCTGAAGATCGACCCGCTGTGATCAGCATCAACATGCAGACCGCGAGCATGGCTGTAAACGAGTTCCTCGCCCGGCTTCATCCATACCGCTATGATAAGAACTCAGAATCTTCTGTCGTTCGAGCCAATTTTATAGGTGGTGAGTATTACCGCCTCAGTGAACCTGAATGTTCGGGCACCTTTTTCCCGCACATCGGAAGGGGCGATGTGAGGCCTCTGCTGTCGATGCCTGACTTAAGTGAAATCGAGGAAATCGAATGAATCGGGTAATAGCTTACCTAGTGTGGCTATGGTCATTCTTGACCTCCGCCGCCCATGTTTTCTTCGGTCGGACCGAGCGCATCCCGCAGCTCAAAACTCGCGGTTTGCAAAGGCTATATCGATGCGCAAGAGAGGAAGATATTCCCGATAGCTTAGGGAGCTTCACTGTCTATTTTGTCGGGGAAGGCGAGAATCTGTGGGCCGCCGCTATGACATGTCCATGTGGATGCTCAGAACGGATCGAGCTCAACCTGTTACCTCAGGTGCGCCCACGCTGGATCGCTACAGAGCATGACGACCACACTGTATCACTCGAACCGTCTGTCTGGCGGCAGACCGGTTGTCGCAGCCATTTTATCCTCCGGCGGGGTCGAATCATTTGGTCGTAATGGGCTATTGCCGTCACCTCGCACCGGCAGCACGTGCCTTTCCTACAGCGCCTTCGACCGCTCATCGATAGCGGTGAAGCTAATATCTCCAGAGCGCCAGCGCTACGACCAGCGCCAAAATCATCAAGCCGAGGCGCCAGTTCCGCTTGGATTGCCGAATCCGCCTCGTCTCGATGATTGCGGCACGTATATCTTCAACCTGCTGACGCAGGGCTTCCACAGCTTGTTCGGATGGTCCATCGTTAAGATTTCGTCGCACCTGAACCAACGACGTGTTTTGACGGCCGACTTCGACGTGTGGAATGCCTGAAATGAGGGCGGAACTACTTGGCAGGAAGTACCGATCCCTTCCGTTCCGCGCCCACCTAGCCGATGCCACAAGCTGCCCTTGATTCAGATTAGTTGCTTCGCGTTAGGAGGGACCAATTCGGGCTGCTGGCGGGCCGCTCAACTATCACCTGCATCATCTGCTCTAGCGGTCAGGTCATGCTTGTTCCATGACTGTGCATCTCGATGAAGTTGGGGGCAGATGAGCGATAAAACAGACAAGATGAAGGTAGCGGCGCTCGAGGCCGTGATCGCCAACGTCAAACGGCTGCTCAGCGATGCCCGGCTCCTGCAGGATGGCGGCAGCGCAGGCTCTGCACTCAGTCTCGCTATCTTGGCGTTTGAGGAGGCGGGCAAAGGGCACATCATCGAGAACGGCTGGGAAAAGCCGAAGCATGCGCGGAGCCAGCATAGCTACCGCCACTTTATGGCTTTCATCGTCCTGCAGGCCTCGTTCACGCAGAAGTACGGTCTCGACATGAAGGGCGTGCAGAGCAAGATCGCCGCTCGGTTTGAAGCCCTTGGTCTCAAGCCCGGCAGCAAGGCGCCGTTGCCGCCGATGAGTTCGGAACTGCGCGAAGCGTTGCGCGGTGAGCTCCTCCCACAGTTCGCGCGCATGTCTGGCGAGCAAAAGATTGTTTTCCGAATCGAGCAACGCTGGCTGACGAAGATCGCCGAGGCGGTGCATCAAGGTCAACTTGAGAAGGTCCGGCAATCGGGCCTCTACCTCGACACCGATTCGCAGCTGACGGTCATCTCCACTCCGGCTTCGGTGGAGCGGATCGATGCCGAGCGTTGGATCTGGGCTGCAACCCGCGTGCTCAATCTGCTCGAGAAGGGCGTTTACTATCAGCCCTATTCACCGTTGGCGGAGCTGGTGACTGCAGTGAACGCTGGCGACGAGGACGCCGCACGCGTACTCGAAGCGGCTAAATCCATGGCTACAGAAGCGATGGCAGCGGCTCCCGATCCCGCTTGAAACCTCGGACTACAATCGACAGCTGACGGGGACAGGCGCCGCGGCTCACGTTAGGAGAAGGAAATGGCCGATATGTTCCGGGTGGTAATCCCAGTTGATTCGATGGACATCACGTCGTGGCAGCTCGCCGCAGCTTATGCGCTCAAGATGACGTCTGAGGTCTCACCGCGCGCCACTGATGTTGTGCTGCTGACTCACACCAAGCACCAACTCGATCATACCTCGCTCGCCGGTCATCTCGGGCCGGGCGCTTCGAAGGCATTATCCAAGGGGACAACGCTCAATCTCGATGGCGGCGCCACGCTTCGTCACGCGACGCTACGCACCCTTGGTTATTCGACCCGCAACAGCATCGTCATCGCGTTCTACGCGGACGAAGGCATGCTAGAGACGCTCGATGGACTGAAGGGTTTAGCCGGGATCGTCGCCGTGCCCGAATTCGATGGCGACATCGATCAGTGGATCAAGCGCTGGAATCCGGTCGTGCATGGCGCGAAGCGCGAAGCCACTAAGCTGCTCATCGACGATCCGGTGATCGAAAGGGCACTCGAATCCATTACTCAGATGAGCAACACCGCCTATGACGTGCTGCATCCGCGCGACAAAGAGTTCGCTGACGGCGTATTCCGCATACTGCGTGCGAAGGGCCATGCGCTCGATCCGGCCGCGATAAAGTCGTGGGCAATCCGCCAGGGTTGGAAGCCCGGGGGAGCCGATGAGCTAAGCAAAGTCGCCGCGAAGATTGCTAAGCTCAAGAACAAGCCGAGTTTGGGTGCGCTTCACGACCCTCATGGGCGTTACGAGCGCTGGAAGGGCTGAGCGCGGCTGACCCGCGCATCCCGGCTCCCAACTTCAGCCAGACTGTGGCGCGTGAATAAAGACCATTGCTGGCAACTTTGGGGGCCGATCTAATCGTCGGGTCGTTGCCCCGCTAAAGCGGCTCGTCCAGCAAATGCTGACCTAGCTCCGCAAGCGGGGAATCAATCAGTCTACGGCCTCCTGCGGCCGTGCGAATAGGAAGCGTACATGAACGAATGACCGGTTTGGGCGATTTAATCTAGTTCCATGAACGACAGCAATGGCGGCACAGCTTCCGTTTCAGCGCAAGTTTTAGCTTCAAAGGCCTTCCGCCTTTAGGCTGGGCTTTCTGGATAGCTGGGCCAACAGGGAGATCGATATGACCGGCCACCCAGCAGGCATCAAGCCGGAGCCGAACCTCCAAACAGGTCGTCACCACGGTCGGCGGCAGGTCGCGGACGACTTGCCTTGCGCACAACGCCCTCTGCCGAAACGATGTCATAGGCATCCGCAAAACGCTGGAAAAACTTCTCCATTTCGGAAATTGACAGCGGCGGAAGCTCGGCAAAACTGTACGCTGCCACAGCTCGCTCTTTGCACTTCTCGGGCTTGCTGAGGTCTACCAAGAGAAGGCCAGCGTCAGAAAATTCGTCAACGGCGAACAGAGTGTGGATAGCCGATGCGATCAGCCGCAAGCTGTAAACACCTGACATCCGACCTTGACGCGGCTGCAGGTAAAAAAAGACTGGGCGTCCGTTCTCGATGAAGAAAAACTGAGGATCCACCTTCACTCGAAAGTCGGGACGAAGGCTGAGCCAGCGTGGCGGCAGATCGAAGCACATGAACTGCCCACGCGTCGACGCCAAATCCCACACCAGACCGCCGACTTCCCTATTGTGGGGCCAGCCCGCTTTGGGTCCAATTTGACCGCAAGCAGCGATAGCCGCTTCCCTAGTCATTTCGAGACTGAACGACGCCTTAGACGACCGCTTAGCGGGGTTATACCCCCAACTAGGGGCCCCACGTGCAAGGTGTTGGCGATAGTTGTCGGCAGTGACCGAAACGTTTGGCCCGGTCAGCCTTACAATGTCTTGAAGGGACGGAATCGGCAAAGTCATGGTTAACCATACCCTGCGCTACTGCAGGGCCGCAATGCCCGCCTACTGGATACGCACAGATTTGCTTTGCTGCACGAAGTAGGAGCGGATAGCTTCATTTGGAATCTGCATATTCAGCCTGACCCGCCCGTCCCCCGCGTTCCAGACTTGATCCCAAGGGCTGCCCTCCGCATGGGTCATTTCCGACAGCTCAAACGCGCCATAACTGGAGTAATAGACTAGGCTCGATCTGAGCAGTTCCTCTGTTTTGACAGGGAAATTGCCTCTGGCCTCAACCGCCACTCCCGTTCCCAAATCAATCATCATGGCACGCGATAAGATCGGGCCCGCCTCGAAATGCTTGAAGGCATCGTAAACCGCCCGAATCACTGGCCCATGTTGCCAGGCTTCAATCCGATTGGACACCAGAGGCTCGTTACAGGAAGCTAGGTGCCAACCGTGGGCGAAGTAGATGTGCTTTAACAAGGCCATATTCGTCAGCTTGACCCCACGATGATCCGCGTAATCGAGCAGGCAATTGGCTACTTGGCGCGCATCAAACATCTCAGTCCCCATTGGCGAGCGCCGATATGTGCGGAATGATCCCACAGCAAGGCGAAATTGTGGCACGCAAGCCGAACCGCTGCCGAACGTTGCCGACCAACCGGTGGCTGGCCATGGACGTCGATCTCAGCTGATCATTGCCAATTTCAACCTGCTGAACGGATGACATGTTCCGAGGATCCCTGCGCGGAGCAGGAAGGTCCGGGATGAGGGAGTCAGACGACTTGGATGCTAAAGGCGAACCAGGCGCTTTCCGAATAATCGTACAGTTCCACCACCTGATCCGTCACTGTCAGCGAATAGTGGCTTGATGACGCACGATCAAAGCCACGCGCGTTCCCGCCATCGATCTCCAATGATACAAACGCATTGTCGGCAGCATCATGGATTTCCGACCGCGTCCCGCTGAACTTCGACGATCGATCGCCATCCTTGCCCTGTATCCTATCGCCCCGTACTTCCGCCGCGATAAGCAAATCCCGTCCAGAATCGTGGTCGTGCACTCCTGCGACCTTACGGCCGAACATAAAGGCATGGGCAGCTGCGGCGATGATTGCTCGTGTGTCGGGATTCATCCTGCTTTGTGCCACCGACGGCCGGTTTAAGCAACCAATCTGCCTCGAGATGCAGCAGTCCTTAGCCAGTTCACAGGCAAATCGCCGGAAATTTGTTCCTGATGCAAGCCGCAATAGCTACCATCAAAGTGGGAAATTTGGTCTTTGAGTGTTTATAAGAAAACCAAGGATTTCAATGTCCGAATCAAGCTGCGAATCGGAGAAAAGTCGTTCGATTCCTGCATTCAGAATCGAACCGAGATGAAAACCGAGTGTGATGGTAAGGTTGATGGTAGAGCGCAGAGGTCCTACTTTATCATATTGAAAAATATAATTATATTTGGTCAATTCGATTCCGGCTCGGGCCTCCAGACTTTTCCAAATCAGCGATGACTATGGACCTCTTCCCGAAAGGGAGGAGGGATGCGTCATGCGTCGGGTATGGGCACCGGGCTGCGCGGTTTGATTTCGCGGATGACGACCAGCGTTTTGAAATTGCGGATCTTTTCGTGCGCGGCGAACAGTCGTTGGGCCAGGATGTCATAGTCCTCCATATCCCGCGCGACGACCCGCAAGGCAAAGTCATATTCGCCGGTCACGTTCCATGCCTCCAGCACTTCGGGTTCATCGCGAAAGATTTCCATCATCTCGTTGACCGTATGTGCGTTCTCGTGCGCCAGCGAGATGAGGACGATCATCGAAAGCGGGTATCCGACGGTCTTGGGGCGGATGACGGCGATCTCACGTTCGATAATCCCGCTGGATCGCAACCGGCGGATGCGACGGTAACAGGCGGGCGCGGACAATCCCACCGCTTCGGCCAAAGCGGAAACAGGCTGCTGAACATCGACCTGAAGCAATTCGAGCAATTTGCGGTCGAAGGAATCGAGTGGATCATTTTTCATCACATCGGCACATTATATGATAAATTTTATCGCAAAAGTGAAAATTTAGAGCGCCCTTATCGCAATGCCCACGCTAATTTTCCGGCGGTCCGGACCAATCGCCCTGTTCTTCTCCGCCAAAATATAGAGTGTTGCATGTCTGTTTCCGCTGCGCCGCGGCCGGTTTCCGCGCGTATTGATCTTGTCGCGATGGGGGCGCTTTCGCTCTCGCTGTTTTCGGTCACGTTTGGCGCCACGCTGGCCAAGCGGCTGTTCCCTCTGGTCGGGCCGGAGGGGGCCACGACGCTGCGCCTGTTGGTGGCGGCCATCATTCTGTCGGCGGTGTTTCGCCCTTGGCGGCTGGATCTCAAGGCTGGCTGGCGGCCGCTATTGGCCTATGGCGTGGTGCTGGGGGTGATGAACCTGTCGTTTTACAATGCGTTGGCCTATATTCCCTTGGGTCTGGCCATTGCGATTGAGTTCACCGGCCCCTTGGTGGTGGCGATCAGCACGTCGCGGCGCAAACTCGATTATTTCTGGATCGCGCTGGCGGTGCTGGGATTGGCCAGCTTGCTGCCGATCTGGGACAATGCTTCGCGGCTCGATTGGCGGGGCATTGCGCTGGCGCTGGTCGCGGGGGTTTGCTGGGGGGCGTATATCCTGATCGGGCGCCATGCCGGGCGGATCCATGGGCCGGCGGCCTCGGCGGGCGGGATGTTGGTGGCCTCGGCTCTGGTCGTGCCTTTTGGTCTTTATCACGCCGGTCCTGCCTTGCTCAGTCCGCATGCGCTGATGCTGGGGCTGGGCGTTGGGCTGGTGTCCAGCGCTATTCCCTATTCGCTGGAGATGGTCGCCCTGCCGCGCCTGCCGTCCAACACGTTCGGCATTTTGATGAGCGCGGAACCTGCTGTGGGCGCCTTGATGGCACTGTTCCTGCTGGGCGAGGTACTGACGCCATCGCAATGGCTGGCCATCGGGCTGATCATTCTGGCCTCGGTTGGCACGGCGATCACATCGACGTCTGACGAGGCGATGGAGCAGGTTTAAGCCTTACTTGCTCGCCCGCATGATGGCGGCAATCTGACGCCCGATCTCGGCCGGTGAAAGCCGGCCGGGGCGATACCATTCCATCGTGTTGTTCAACATGGTGAGCAGCGCGTTGCGATAGATCGAGCGGTCGATGTGGGGCGGCAGGTCAAGCTGGGCAATGATCCCGGCAAAGGCCGTTTCAAACGCATCGCGCTTTTCCACCAGAATGCGTTGCAGCGCCTCGGGCGCATTGCGGAAATCATTCATCAGCGGCGTGGTCAGAGATTGCGGATCCAACTGGATTTCCAGCATCGTCACGCAGGCCGCCTCCAGCTTGTCCCATGGATCATCGATGGGCTCGATCACCTCTTCTATCCTGGCAAGTGCCTGATCAAGCGCATGATTGTGCAGCTCGGCAAAGAGAGCGTCCTTGGATTTGACGTGATGATAGAGCGATCCGCCCAACACGCCCGCCTCGACGCCAATGTCGCGCATCGATGTACCGGCATAACCTTTGGTCGCAAAAAGACGTGCCGCAATTTCAAGAATTTGCCCGCGCCGATGGCCACCTTGTTCGGTGGTCGGACGTTTGCCTGACGTGCCCTTGGTCATACGCGGACCTTTCGGTTAAGCAGGAGCAAATTGTGAGTCCTTGTTTGACTGTAACAGATGTTTGGTATAGACCTTGATCAAAGGCCATGCAAGCGTCACGAGAATCGACGCTCAAAAGGTAAGGGTGAGTAGCGATGAAGCTTTTGGTGCCGATCAAGCGCGTGCTTGACTACAACGTGAAGCCTCGAGTGAAGGCGGATGGTTCGGGCGTTGATTTGGCCAACGTCAA
>NZ_JBWBQS010000033.1:0-15430 GCF_056279125.1 Novosphingobium sp. Sphag1I
CCTCCACCGCCTGGGCAACGATCGCTTCCATCCGCATGCTCACCCGCAGAACTGCAAGGTATTGCTATGTTTGGTGATCTTTCGAGTCAGGCACTCACCGCCGATAGCGCCATGCCAAGATATGGAACGGGACAATATCGATATTTTATGGAGGGGAGACTCGCCTCTCCACAGGTCTATTTTGTTGATGGGCAAGGCGATATTGCTGTGAATTTTTCGACGGGCTCCATTGCATTTTCTGGTAATATTAATGAGATGCAGTCATTTGGAAATAGTTCTAGCAGCTTTGGTGGCAATGCATTTCACAGCGCATTCGAGGCCAATGCGACTATTTCTGCTAAAGTAAATAATTTTAGCGGAACATTTAACTATAATGGTTCGGTTTCCCTTTCGGGCCCTATTTCGGGAAAATTTTATGGCCCGGGCGCACAGGAACTTGGTGCTACATTTTCAGCTTCGGGGAGCAATGCGGTCTTGGTCGGCGCTATCGTCGGCTCTCACGGCGGTAAAAAGATACAGTGACATCGAATGACGTGGCTGATCACTCGGCGTGATGTCCTCGCCGCACCTTACGTTCTTTTGCTCTTAACGGCTCATATGGCCTATTGCCAGCCCATTGGTTTGCGTTTGAGCGCTAAAGAATTGTTCGTTCTCGCTCAACGCGCCGACGCCATTAACGACAAAGTCAACGTTGCATTGATTTACGAAGCGCTCGAGCAAGATAGCAACCGAGACATCCGAAACGAAGCGCGTTTTCGCTACGCGGCATTTCAGAGGCGCAACGGTTCTCTTGCTGCGGCCGCGACACTGTATCGACGCATACTTGACGAAAAATCGGATGCAAAGGCAGTCCGCCTCGAGCTAGCCGCCGTCCTCGCCCAAATGGGCAACATTTCCGCTGCCCGCCGAGAACTGCGTCAAGCGCAAGCTGGCGGCCTCCCGCCGCAAGTTGCGCAGGTGGTGAAGCAATATGCCGCCGCCCTTCGTTCTCGCAAGCCATGGGGTGGGTCTTTCGAACTGGCGCTGGCCCCCGACAGCAACATCAACCGCGCCACCAGCGCCACCACGCTCGATACGGTGATCGCCCCGCTCAACCTGTCGCAGGACGCACGCCAGCGGTCGGGACTGGGCATAAAGGAATCGAGCCAGATCTATGGCCGCCTCGATCTTGGCAAAAGCTTTACGCTGGTCCCGCGTGCGTCGAGTCAGGCAACGCTCTATCAAACGAGCCAGTTCAACGACATATCCGCTTCGGCCCAGCTTGGGCTGGAATATCGGCGCAAGGCGGATCGCATTACGCCCTCGGCAGGCTACACTTGGCGGTGGTATGGGGGCAATATCTATGCCCGCACCCAAAGCCTCAGTCTCGATTGGCTGCACCCTGCTGGCAAGCGCGCGCAGATCGACACGGCCATCAGCCTTAACCGCGTGCGCTATGCCACCAATAGCCTTCAGGACGGCATGATTTACACCGCCGCCGTCAGCTATGAGCGTGCGCTCTCCGCCCGGTCGGGAGCGAGTGTTACGTTTTCGGCCAATCGCCAGACAGCGCGCGATCCCGGCTATGCCACGGCCTCGGGCGCTATCGGTGGCGTGTATTGGCATGATTTCGGCAAGACCACGTTGTTTGCCACGGCCAGCGGCAGCCGTCTGGGGGCCGACGCGCGCCTGTTCCTGTTCCCGGAACGACGAATGGACTGGTATCTGCGCGGCGGTGTCGGGGCGGTGTGGCGCAAGGTGGAGGTGGCGGGCTTCTCGCCGGTGGTTCGGGTTGCCTATGAACGCAACTGGTCAACCGTGGGCATTTACGATTTTCGCCGTGTAACCACCGATGTCGGCATCACGCGGAGTTTTTGATATGGCGTCAAACAGTGGTTTGCCCTCGGCGGTGGCCCAGAACGCCGTCATCGATTCCCACGGGGCCGAATGGCGTGATTGGGTGTTCACCAATGTCGGCGCCGGATGCGATCACACAGATATGGCGCAGCGTATGGTCGCGGCAGGCTGGACGGCGAGCACGGCGGCTCAGGCCATCGCATTTGCGGCACAGGCCCACGAACAGCCCGCCGCCTTTTGCGCTCGCCCTGAACTGCCTTTGATCGGAGTTTCCGAAATCGAGGGACAGAGAGTGGCCGGAACGATGCGGCTTACCGTCCCGGCGATAGCGGTCTGTGAAAACGTGCTGTCGGCGCAGGAATGCGAGCAACTTATTGCTTATGCTGAGGCACGCGGCCTGCTGCCCTCCGCGGTTGTTAATGAGGCAGACGGCAGCGCGGTTGCCCATCCTGAAAGGTCAAGCACGGGGGTGATGCTGACGCGTGCTGAAACGGATCTTGTCGCAAGGATTGAAAGGCGCCTTGCCGCTCTGACATCATGGCCGGTTGAACATGGCGAAGGGCTGCAAATTCTGCGCTACGCGCCCGGACAGGAATATCGCGCCCATTTTGACGCCTTCCCGAGCGGCAAGGCTGGAGATGTCCACCGCGCCAAGGGCGGGCAGCGGGTAAACACAATCCTTGTCTATTTGCGTTCGCCGGAATGTGGCGGTGGCACTGTTTTCCCAAATCTGGGGCTGACAATGCGCCCGCAGCAGGGCGCCGCGATCATGTTTCATAATGTCGATGCCGCCGGGAACAGGGCCAACGAGACCTTGCATGCCGGAGAAGCCGTACAGGCGGGCGAGAAGATTGTGCTAACCTACTGGCAACGAGAGGGAGCATTTATTTAGCGTGTGAGGGAAACTGAACCTATGGCCGGTTTCAGCAACCGAAAAAGGGGCTGGGAAGGTCTGCAATGGCGGCGTCAACGTCGGTGATCCAACATCGGTAGATGTCGACCAGATTACGCCGCTCCAGTGCGGTGGCAAGAGTGCCTGCTTACGCCGATAGCCGTCATAGGGCTGGCCACCATGCCGTCTTCGGCATGATTCGCGAAATAGGCGCACCGGTGGTGCTTTGACCTGGCCATCGTTGCTGACAGTTCCTGTGTGTGCATGCGCCATTGACCCATGCGTCATTGGCATATAAAAGGCGCCTATGACTAATTTGCAGACTGTGGTTGAGCTGCCCGAGTTTCTGCGACGGGCTAAGGCGATCATGCCCGATGATGAGCGCGCCGCATTGGTGAATTATATCGCCGCTAATCCAGAGGCAGGTGTTTCCTTGGGCGGTGGCTTGCGCAAGGTTCGTATCGCTCGAGAGGGCGGCGGCAAGAGCGGTGGCTACCGGACCATCCATGTTTTCGGGGGTGTGGCGATGCCGATCTTTCTGGTCACGGTGTTCGCCAAGAATGAGAAAGATAATCTGAGCAGGGCTGAGCAGGCGGAATTGATCGCGCTCGGCAAACTTCTGCTCGCGCATTATGGAGATCGATCATGAGCGCTTTTGAAAGCATCAAGCAGGGCCTGACCGAGGCATTGGCTTTTGCGGAAGGTCGCGAAACGGGTGCCGTCGTCCACCATGTGGAAGTGCCTACTGTCGATGTGGCAGCCATCCGTGCCAGCACCGGCCTGTCCCAGGGTGCCTTTGCCCGCAGCATTGGGGTTGCAAAAGGCACGCTGCTGAACTGGGAGCATGGTCGCCGCCGCCCGACCGGCCCTGCCCAGGTGCTGCTGGCGATGATCGCCAAGAAGCCATCGTTGGTGAGCGAACTGTTGCGCTGAAGTGGTTGCGGGCGGGCGATGACATCCCAAAATGGTGTCCTGAATGTCCGCAATGTCCAACATTTTCCGGCAGTCACCGACCAGATTTTGCCGTTTTGATACGGAGCCGGGAAGGTCAACTTACTCCAACATTGGCCATTTCACGTCCCTCGCACCTGCGGGCAGCTTCAAGCCGCATCGGTTCGCATCGATACAAGGGGCGGAGGAATGGGCATGATCCACCACTCAAATGACGGACTTGTTCTCGCTTCAGCTTCTCGCATTGTCAGAAAAAAAACAGACTTTCCCGCTATCTGCACTCCTTTTTAGAGTCAGAGGTGCTGCCACCGAACACTCCTCTCAGCCAGTCGATCAATATGTGCTGAACCGAAACAATGCGCGGATGTCATCGGCCCTTCTTACTGGCATGTTAGCTCTTTGCGTTTCCCGTCGCTCAATGGTGTATCAAGGCCCAATATGCTCATCGGATTCCTGTTTCTGCTTTCGATCCTTGCCTTTTCCATCAGCGCGGTGGCGGGGGGCGGTGCCGGATTGATGCTGATGCCCGTGCTGGCCATGTTGTTGCCGGGGGCGCAGGTTGCCGCCGCGCTTTCGGTTGGAACCGTGGCCAGTTCGCTTTCGCGTATTGCGGCATTCTGGAAGATGATCCGATGGGATGTGGTGCGGTGGTTTCTTCCGGCGGCCTTGCCTGCGGCGGCGCTGGGGGCCTGGGCGCTGACCAGGTTCGAGCCGGTCTATATCAAGCTGGCATTGGGCGTGTTTCTGACGGCAAACCTGCCGCTGCTTTTCCTGCGTTCACGCGTTGCCCCCGTTCAGGATGACGCCGCGCCGATCAGGCCTGCTGCCTTGCTTCTGCTGGGGGCTGCGGTGGGGCTGGTGTCGGGATTTACCGGCGCTGTGGGCGTACTGTTCAACCGCTTCTATTTCCGCCTGCGCATGCAAAAGGCAGAAATCGTGGCCACCCGCGCCACCAATGAAGTGCTGCTCCATCTTCTGAAAATCGCGCTCTATGCCGGTTTCGGCTTGCTGACCACGCGCAGCCTGATGGCCGGGGCGGTGATTGCGATTGCCGCGGTGCTGGCATCATTTGCGGTGCGATTGGTGCTGCACCATGTTCCCGACCGGATGTTTCACCATGCCAGCACGACGGCCATGGTGGTGGCGGGCGTGTCCATGCTTGGCGGGGCGGTTCCGGCGGTGCTGGCGCGCAACAATGCGGGCGTCAATGTCACGGCCAGCGCCAATGAGCGCGAAGTTCAGGCTTTCTGGGGCCGACGCGCCTATGCCGTGGCCATTACGCGGCAAAATGGCATCGTTCTGGAAAAGAAGCTCGACCCGGCCCATCTCAAGCCGCGCTATGCCCGGTATCTGCCTGCGACGCCTGCGGGCGCGCGCATCACCAGCATCGAGAAGTTTGAGCAGATCGACCGCGAGGGGCTGGAAATCCGTTATGCCGATGCCACGCGGGCATGGACGCAGATCGTGGAGTTCCCCGATTGAGCCCCCTGTTCCGCAGACAAAGCGCATAAAGAAAGGCGGAAGGATTGCTCCTTCCGCCTTTTCCACTGTGCAGGGGCACTCTGCCCGGTGGATTTAGTACTTTACGCGAACATCGACCATGAACGAACGCGGCGGCAGGAAGCTGAACTGGTCGGCCGTGCCATAGCTGGTCTGATAGGTGGTCGCGCCATTGGTGGTGGTGTTGGCGCCGGTCGACGAGTTCGAAATCGCGGTGATGGCGCGGCTGTTGAACACGTTCGACACGGTGGCGCCGATGCGGAAATGGGTGCCGATTTCCTGGCTGATCGCAAATTCGCCGGTCGAATAGGGGCTGATGCGATAGAGGCGCACACCATCAAGCGTCATGGTTTGCGTAATGGCGGTGGGCACGCCGTTGGTCGAGCTCTTCACGCTGAACAGTTCGGTGGCAAATTGCGGACCGGTGAACTTCTGGCTGAAGGACACGCGCAGGCCCTTGTGCTTGTAGATAAAGCCTGCCGCTGCCGTGCTGAAAGGTGCCTTGGCAACCTGCGCATTGGTGGTGCCGGAATGGGCGTAGTTATACGAGCCATTGCCGAACAGTGTCAGACCTTCGATAGGCATATAGGCGATCTGGCCTTCGACGCCCTTGTAATGCACGGTGCCGATGTTGACCAAGGTGCCCGAGAACGCCGTCGTGTCGGTCGTGCTGGCGATCTTGTTGTTCACGTTGATGATATAGCCGTCCAGATCGACCGAGACCTTACGACCATGCCAGACCGTGCCGATCTGATAATTGGTGCTGGTCTGCGGCTTTACGGCGGCGGCGACAGTTGCCGATTGCGCCGCGGTGGTCGCGTCATACGAAGGCGTATAGAAGCTGGACAGGTCGGGCACATACATGCCCTGCGCATACTGGCCATAGAAGGACCAGTTGCTCTTGGGCTGCCAGTTGACCGTGCCGAAGGGCAAAGCCTTGGTCCATGTGGCCGAGGTGTTCGCGGGCGAACGATAGGTGTCGGCATTGACCATCGCATTCACGCTGCGCTTGAAATGCACATATTTGACGCCCGGCGTGATCGACAGATTGCTGACCGGACGCAATTCAAGTTCGCCAAACAGCTGGAACTGATCCCAGCTTGAATTCTGTTCGTATTTGATATTGGCCAGATTGATCGAGGGATACATGGCCGTTGCGGTCGTGCCGCTGGAAAACTTCTGGTCATAGCTGGGCAGGCCGGTGGTCCAGCTGAAATCCCAGGTGTGGCGCCACGAATTGGCGTGTTCCCACCATCCGCCGACCTTGGCCTTGCCAAAACCGAACGTATAGTCAGCCTGACCGATATAGCCGATCACGCGATATTTGTTCAGCTTGTTATAGCCGGGGATCTGGCTGGCATCGGTCACCGCCTTATAGGGCGAAGTGGCTGTGCCTGCACCGGAGAAGCCGGTCACAACGCTGGTGGTGTTCCCGCTCATCGTGTTGTTGGTATAGCCATACATATAGGCGCGGTTGTCGAGGCTCAGATGCTCGGACAGATCGCTTTGCAGGCGGATATAGCTGAAATCGGTGGTCTTGTCGGTGCGGTTATACTTCCAATAGTCCTGCTTGGTCGGATCACCGCCCATGCCATAGTTCAAGCCGTACATGCCGATGTTCGAGGATGCCGAGCAATTGGTGGCCTTGAGCGTCGCATATCCCGACTGGGCATAGCCGCAGGTCGCGCCCTTCAGCACGTCGGACTGATAGTAATAGTTGCGGTTCCACGTCGAAACGATGGTCAGCTTGTTCGAATCACCAATGGGGATCACGCCCTTGAAGAACAGGTTCTTCGACATCACCGGCGAATTGGTCAGCGCGCCATCCGATTTCAGATACTGGCCCGTCAGCGCGAATTTGGCGCCGTTCCACTTGTCGATCTTGCCGGTTTGCAATTCGACGCGCCCGATAAAGCTGTTCCAGTTGCCCAGCAAGGCCTGGCCCGTCACGCCCTGCTTGTCCGAAACTGCGCGTGAATACATGTTGATGTTGCCGCCATAGGTGGCCTGACCCAACTGGCTGGCGTTACCCGGACCGCGGTCGACCACCACGGTTTCGATCGTGGTCGAGGGGAAGAACGAGGTCGAGTGGTGGGTGGGGTTGTTGGTGTCGGCAAAGGGGATGCTGTCATAGGTGACGTTATATTCGCCATCCTGAAAACCGCGGATCACCGCCTTGGTTTCGGAAAAGCCCTGACCATTGCCGGTGCCCGAAATCGACACGCCCGGCGTCAGAGCGATCAGCTCGTTAAAGTCCGAGGCGGCATTGGCATTGTCGATGAATTCGCGGCTGATCGCGGCCTGCGGCTGGGTGGTGGTCAGCGAGGCGGTCAGCGGCGCGGCTTCGGCGGTATGCGATCCCGTCACGATGATGTCTGAAGTCGTCAGCGACTGGCGGTCGTTGGCCTGACCGGCCTGATTGGCCGTTGTGGACTGATCATCGGGCGCCGAAGGCGTTTCGGCCGCAGGCGCGGCCATGGCATGGGCCACATTGATCATCAGGCACAAGGCCAGCGTGCTTGTACAGGCCAGCAGCGATTTGAACGAAGACTTGGTCATGTTTGCCCCTCAATGGCGTAGAATTCCGTTACGGCGGGCCGGAGGAGCGGGCAGCCGCCATCATCGCCGGAACGCTCGGTTCAGGCTGAATGATGAAGATTGGCTTTGATCCTTTTGCCCGGTCCCTTTGACCCGCCGGACATGAGGGCGCGGTTAGGCCGACGCGATGACGCGATTGTTACATTGTGTGAACGAAAGCGGGTTCAGGCCCAACATTGCAAATTTAGAACATTGGCCCGGACAGTGGAAAGCTCAACCGCACGGTCAGTCCGGGGCGGTTGTCCGCCAGTTCCAGTGCGCCCCGATGAAAATGCATGATCGCCTGCGCAATCGCCAGACCAAGACCACTGCCGGTTGTGCTGGCGCTGTGGCCGCGCTCAAAGGGCTGGATGATGCGATGGCGTTCTTCGGCGGCGATGCCGGGACCATTGTCGGCAATGACCACGACCGCATTGGCGCTTTCGTATTCAAGGCTGATATGGGCCAGCGTGCTGGCAGGTGTATGCAACGCGATATTGTCCAAAAGGTTGACCAGCAATTGTTGTAACAGTCCGACATCGGCCTCGATCATCGTCGAGGACATCGGGCCAAGTTGCAGCATGCTGCCCGCATCGGCGATCACTGGCTCCATCGTTTCGGCAACATCCTCCAGCACGGTGGCAAGGTCCAGACTCACCAGAGCTGCGGGATGGCGGCCCGCCTCAATTTCGGACAGGCGAAGCAGCGCATCGAATATCGCGATGATCGAGCGGCATTCACGCTCGGCCCGGTCCAGCAGGCAGCGCTTTTCGGGCGTGACATTCGCGCCTTCGGCCTGCTTTTGATAGGCCTGCAAAAGCCCGCGCAGCCGCGTCAGAGGCGTGCGCAGATCATGGGCCAGATGGCTGGCGAACTGGCGCTGGCTCTGCACCATGTCGGCCATGCGGTCGATGATCCGGTTCAGTCCCAGGGCCTGTTGTGCAAAGACGCCATCCAGCCCCTCGGTTGGGATGCGTTGTGACAGATTGCCGACCGCAATGACATCGGCGGTGGCCATGGTCCGTGCCAATCGCTTGGCGATCATGTGTGAAAAAACCAGCGCTGCGCCTAGTCCGACCGAGCTGGACAGTGCGATCAGCGCCCAGATGGCGGTGGGCAACATGGCGTTGAGGTTTTCCACCGCTTCGGAATGTTCGATGATCACCAGCCTTGCGCCATCGGACAGGGGGACCGTCAGCGCGCGGCCTTCGCGCCAATCGGGGCGCCCGTCGCGAAAAATGACATCGGAAAATCCATCAGCCGGCGGGGACAGCGTGATGCGGCCCCATAACAGCTTTCCCTCGGGCGACAGGATGACATGGCCTTTGTCGCTGATCACTCTTTTATCGACCAGAGCGGTCAATCGGGTCGCAGTCGTATGGGCGTCAGCTTGGACACCCTGCGGCAGGATCCGCGCCTGTTCGCGCAGCAGCGACCCTTGCACTTCCTGTGCAATTTCGGTTCGCGCCAGATAATAGAGCAACCCACCCGCGCCCGCCATAGCCAGCGCAAAGGCGATGCCGAATTGCGCGGACAGCCGCCCGATGCGGCGCAATCCCTTTGGGTTCGGATTTTGGTGCAACAGGTTCAAGCGCAACGCGCCGAATTCAGCACATAGCCTTCGCCGCGCAGGGTTTCCACCGCATCGCTGCCCAAAGCCTGAAGGCGGCTGCGAAGGCGCGACATATTGCTTTCAACGATATTGGTCGCCGGATCAAAGGCATAGCCCCATACGTTTTCCAGCAACATGGCCCGCGTCACAACCCGGTCGGCGTTGCGCATCAGATAGGCCAGCATGGAAAACTGTTTGCGGTTCAGGTCAATGCGGGCATCGCCCAAAAACACGCTATGCGCCGCATTGTTGAGCCGCAATCGGCCAACCGTTAGATCATCATGGGCCGGTTGCGCGACATTCCCTCGCCGACAGATCGCCTCCAGCCTTGCGTGAAGTTCGGCTGTGTCAAACGGCTTGGTCAGGTAATCATCCGCGCCCGCCGTCAATCCCTCAATGCGATCCTGCACCGACCCAAGGGCCGACAGCATCAGCACCGGCGGCATATGGCCCGATTGGCGCAACCGGGTCAGAACGTCGATGCCGCTGATATCGGGCAACATGCGGTCCAGAACCATCGCGCCGATGTCGCCTTGCAGACAGCGGCGGATGGCCCCAATGCCATTGTCGGCATGATGGGTGTCGTGGCCCATGTCCATCAGGCCACGACAGATCACGCCCGCAATCACGGGGTCATCTTCCACCACCAATATTGGCCTTTTTTGCATTTTGAAGTCTGTGCGTGGAAATTGTGACAAATTCAAAACACAGGGCCGGATTGCGCGATCACATCCGGGCCAATTCGGCCCGGGCGGCGGCAATCTTGTCCGCAAGGCGTGGATCGGACAGCAAGAGCGTGGCGGCCATGGTGCCGATCACTTCGCTGGCTTGAGTGTCGCTGGGGTAATGGGCGCCGCAATATTCGCGGCTCATGGCATAGTCCTGCGCGCGGGCCATGATGACGCCTGCCTTGGCCGGGACCAGACGGGCCAGCGTTACGCCCACCGAATAGCCCAGTGTGGAATGGCCCGAAGGATAGGAGCGATAGGCGGGCTTTGCTGGATCGGCCTTGCCTTCGCAAAAGGCCAGCGTCAGGTCGGCGCTGTAGGGGCGCATGCGGTGGAAATAGTTCTTGGCCTGATTGGCCGCGACATTGGCTTCCTGATGAACGATTTCCAGCAATTCCCATGTCGCGGGCATTTTACGCAAATCCGCCCCCAGCGCCTTGTCGAATATGGCGGGGTCTTCGTGGATGGCATCCTCATGCGCCTGATGCAGCCTTTCGGGGCTGGCGCTGGCGATCAGGCGGTGGAGCGTTTGCAATTCCTGCGCGTTCTGCGCCGAATCCTGCGCCGCCGGGGCGGGCAGGATCAGCGTCGGCTGGAACAGGGCGGGGTCAAGGTAATGCATCACCTTGGGCGCGGCCTGAGCCGGTGCATTTATGGGCTGGTTGGCAGTTTCGGCGACCGGAGCCGCCAACAGGGCGATGGAAAGCAGGATGGGCATGGGATGGTCCTTGAAGAAATATGAGGCTGCCAGACAGGATCAGACCTGCGGCGAAACGATCAGAACGTTGAAAGTGCCGGGCATGGGCTTGCCTCGCTTGGCGCCGGGTTCGGGCGCGGCCAGCGTGGCCGTGGGCAGATAGATGCGCCCGTCGCGGCCATCGATGGCGCCGGTCTTGGCCCCGATCTGCGTCGGGATGACCTGAGCCACGCGGACATGGTCGCCGTCATGAAGGTCCAGCGCCACCAGCGTGCCATTGCCGCCGCAAGGGATGAAGGCCAGTTCGCGCTTCTTGTCGATCAACACGGCGTCTGCATCCTTGCCGATCGGCAGACTGGCCAGAACCTTGCCCGAAACCGCGTCCAGCACGACGGCGACGCCATTGGCGCAGGCCGAAATCAGGCGCTGACCCTTGGCAAATTTGGCAAGGCCGGTCGGGCCGGTGCATCCGGGCATATCGATCTTGCGCAGCAATTTGCCCGCTTTCAGATCGACCTCGGCGATGCGCCCTTCATCCTCCAGATTGATGAAAGCCCCGCCATGGCCATTGTTGACCGCATATTCCAATCCCCCGGCCAGCGTCATCTGGCCAAGGACTTGATGGGTTTTGGCGTCAATCGTGGTGATCATGTCATTGCCGGGGCTCATCACGACAATGGCGCCCGCCTTGTCATCGTAATAGGCCGCGTCAGGTTTGATGCCGCTGGGCGCCTGCGCCACAACCTTGCCCGATGCCACATCGATAAAGCGGGTCAGACCGCTCTTGCCGTCGGTTTCCACCAATGTTGCGCCGTGGTCGATGGGGATGACCTGATGGCCGCCATCGGCGCTGGTCAGATTGCTGACCTTATGCGTGGCAAGGTCAATGGCCATGACGGCGTTGCTGCGCGCCACATACAGAACGCCGCGCTCCGCATCGACGCGGGCAAAGTCCCAGCCGCCATCGGCCCCGGCAATCCGGTCGGTGACGCGATAGGCAACCGTATCGGCCATGACCGGCGAGCCTGCAAGAAGGCCGGTGGCCAGGGCGCCAAGGGCGAGGAATGATTTGAACATGGGTTTTCCGCTTCATCTTGCGCGCCCTTTCATGGGGGCGCTCGTTTGATGGGGCGCAGTTAGGTGGCCTCAATGACAGCGGGATGACCCGACAGGGCGCAGGCCCCTACATTGCAAACTTAGAATTTTAAGGGCTCTGGCCATACAAGGGGGCAAGCGATCATAGGCGGGCGGCACGATCCGCGGCGACAGGATGATCCATGCCCAGTTCCTATTTCTTCATGTTGGCCAGTCTGGCCTCTGTCTCTGCCACGAGCCCGGATGGCGCGGGTGGGACATCGTCCGGCCCCGCGCCGCAGGACATCGTCGTCGTCGCCGACCGCCCCCATGGCGAGGTCGTAGGAGCCATTCGCGAGGAACAGCGGCTCGACACCGCCGCCATCCGCGGGCTGGGGGCCAGCAACCTTGCCGACATTCTGGCCCAGATTGCAGGGCTGACCGGGGGCAGCCAGTCGCGCAGCGGTGACGGGCCGGTCATTCTGGTCAACGGACGGCGGATTTCCAGCTTTGACGAGGTGCGCAACCTGCCGCCCGAAGCGATTGAGCGGGTGGACATCCTGCCCGAAGAGGCCGCGCTGCGTCTGGGGTATCCCGCGCGCAGCAAACCGGTCAACATCGTGCTCAAGCCCTATTACGCCTCGGTCATGGTGGAGCTGGAGGACCGGTTGACCACCATCGGCCTGCGCAATGATTTCAACAACGAAATCAACGCGGTGCGTATCAAGGGCGAGAACCGCCTGACGCTGGATCTGCAATATCAGACCGGCGATGCGATTACCGAGGCCAAGCGCGGGGTGGTGCGTCCGCTCGATGCGCTGGCGGCCAATCGGGCGGGCCTCATTTCGGCGCTGGGCGGTGGGGCCATCCTGCCTTTGGCGCAATCTTATGCGGCCGTGCCCAGCGTTGGGCGCAGCCTTTCGGCTTTTGCGGCGGGGGCGGTTGCCGATGAAACCTCCGCCTGGCGCACGCTGACACCGGCGAGCCAGCAATTGACCATCAATTCCGCGCTGGCCAGAGCTTTGGGCGGCGGGCGCAACCTGTCGGTCAATGTCAAATACGACCGGCTGGCGACGCAGGAAATGCTGGGTCCGGCGATTGGAGAAGTCGATCTTCCCGTAACATCGCCCTTTGCGGTCCCGCTGCGTTTGCGCATGATCATGCCCGACGGCGTCGTACAGACCCGTTCGACACGAACCGACACCATACATGTCGGCACGCAATTGTCGGGAGTCGGGCGGTGGCGCTGGTCGGTTGCGGGCAATGCGGACCATGTGTCTTTGGCCCGCAACACGCGCGGCGGCATGGATTCAAGCCTCTGGCAACAGGCGGTCACCAATGGCTCCATCGGCGATGTCTTTGCCGCACCTGCCGCCAATCTGGTGCTGGAAAAGGCAAACCGGCATTCCTCCAGCCGCGACGATCTGTTCGGGCTCGACAGCTTTTTGAGCGGCGGGCTATTCCCGATGCCTGCGGGCCGCGCCAACCTGACGCTTTCGGGCAAGGCGTCGCGTGAAACGCTCAGTAGCATCGATGATCAGGGCGCGCGCAACCTGACCCGCACCAGCCTGTCGGCGCAGGCGTCGCTTGATGTCCCCTTGCTGAAATCATCCAGCCCGATCGGCGCGCTGGATGGCGGCATCAGCCTGTCGGTGGACAGATGGTCCGATGCCGGAACGGTTCAGGGCTATGGCGCGAATGTGAGCTGGAAACCGCGCAAGAGCTTATCCGTGCTGGTTTCGGCCTTGCAGGACGGCATGGCCCCCACCATGGCGCAATTGGGCGCGCCCCTGAATGTGACGCCGCAGGCAAGCTTTTTTGATTTCACATCTGGCCGCTTCATCACTGCCAGCCAGACCACCGGGGGTAATAGCGCTCTGGTGGCGGATTTGCGGCGCATCCTGAAAATACAGACCGAATGGAAAGCGGCCAAGAGCCTCACCCTGACCGCAACCTATACCAATTTGACCGACCGGTCGCCGCTGGTCGCCTTTGCGGGCATCACTCCGGCGTTCGAAGCCGCCTATGCCGGACGCATTGCGCGTGACGCGGACGGAACGATCACCGGTGTGGACGCCAGACCGTTCAACGCTGCGCATGAAGACCGGGAGGATCTGCGTCTGGCTGTCGTATTCTCGCGCAATTTCGGCGGCGGATCGGGGCCATCGGTGCCGGGCAAGGGAGGGTTTGGCGGCGGGCACAGCTTTGGCGCCAGCGGCACGATGCTGCAATTCTCGCTGGTGGACACGATCCGGTTGCGGGATCAACTGACGCTGGTGTCGGGTGGTCCGGCCTATGATCTGGTATTGGCAAACCCTCTGGGCGAAAGCGCAAGGGCGCCGCGCCACCGTATCGATGCACAGTTTTCAGGCACTCGCAACGGCTGGGGCCTGCGCGCGGGCGGCGTATGGACCAGCGGCGGACAGGACGGGGTAGGCAGCGCGGGAAATCTGCGTTTCGATGATCGCTTTGCGTTTAATTTTCGCCTGTTCTGGTTTCCTGACCGGTCCTCTGCGCGATTGGCCCAATGGCCTTATGCCAAAGGCTTGCGCTTTCTTCTTGCGGTCGACAATCTCTTTGGCAGTTGGCAGCGCGTCACTAACCAAAGCGGAATGGCGCCTTTGGCCTATCAGCGCTGGATTTTGGACCCCATCGGACCAACTTTCCGCTTTTCCATCCGCAAGACGTTTGAATGATGCTTGGCCGACCGGTATCGGCGCGGATTTTCCGGTAACAGAGGTGATCCTGCTCCCGTTGACAGTTTGCGGTGTAGTTAGACTCAAGCCGATGTCGGCCATTCTTGTCGGGCGTTACCGAAAATGTCAGTGACCGCTTTGTCCCACTTCTTTCCATTTACGATGGGCCTTGGACCTCGAGCGTCAGGCGGAAAAGGCCAGTGGACATCTTCGGTCGTGACGAGCGAGCGCGGTGATGGTAGATAGCGACTATGGCCAGCCAGTTGAACCGATCAGAGCCTCGTAAAGCAGATTTGCGCCCGTTGCTGCATGCCCTTACGCGTGAAGATGACGGGGCCGCCGCGAATGCGCATCTGACTGCAGGCCGGCCGATCTATTACGGCACCGCTGATACGCCGCCCGGTCATGCGGTGAAGGAATACCCGGACGGTCGGCGTGAGTTGGTGCGTTTCGATCATCTGGGTGAGCATCGCGTTCGCGACGCAGCGTGATTCCGCAGCTTTGGGTGTTTGCCGGGCCGAATGGCGCTGGCAAGTCGACGTTGGTGGACCGCTACATGGCGGGACGACTTCCTGTGATAAATCCATACAACATTGCACGCGAACTCGATCCCGGCTTGGGCGAAGGACAGCGAGTTTTGCGCGCGGGCCGTTTAGCTCGTTGCCGAGCGTGACCGATTGCTGGAGGCGGGGTCAAGCTTTGCCATCGAAACGACGCTGACTGGGAAGAGCGAAATCGACCTCATGCGGTCCGCGCGTGCTGCAGGATACAAGAGGGCATAGCGTGGAAAGTACGCTAAACAACGCTAAGGGAGAACGAACGGCGAACGATAGGTGCGAACGAGCGTGCCGCTTAATCAGGTGGGCC
>NZ_JBWBQS010000034.1:0-14912 GCF_056279125.1 Novosphingobium sp. Sphag1I
GGTCGCCGAGACGTTTCGAAGGATCGGTCTCCAGCCCGACCTCGAGACCACGCAGGGAAGCTGCCCAGCCGAAGAAGACTTTCAGCTCTGCGGCCAAACGATTGGCTCTGACCTTGGCGGTCTTGCCCTTGGTTTCGACCAGCGCGATGAGATCCCTTTCGGTGACCTCATAGATGTTGCGGCTGCCAAGCGCGGGAGCAATGTCGTGATTGTAGACATCCATCTTATCCTTGATGGTTCGCGGCTTGTTGATCCGCTTCGCGCGCGAGGAACGTCCTTCGTGGACGGCTATCATGTAAAGGCCATGGGCTCTGGCGACGGTCATTTCGCTTCGTGCTTTCTCGGCGCGCTGGACGGCGCGCGGGTCGATACCGGCTTCAACCTTTGTGTTCAGCTCCCGCGCCCATTCACGGGCCTCCGCGATGGACTGGGCGGGGAAGAGTCCGCCGAATATTGTGGCGACGACTTTCTGACGCGCGACCTGTCGTCGATAGCGCCAGCGTTTCTTGCCGGATTTCAGAACCTCGAGAGCAAGCCCGGGGGTCTGAGGGTCCGGAAGGATGCCCTCGCAAAGGGCGTCAATCATGGCAGGTGAAAAGGTGATTTTTTGGGCCATAAGTCCGATTCCATCGGCGTTTGGCGCATATAAAATCATGGCAGAATTGGCGTCTAGCCCAGTCGGGCGAGGTCTGGCCCTGTCTAGCCAAATTTCTGAGGTTTCTGCCGTAAAGCATTGCGCAAAAGCCGAATCATGAGGACTCGACTGGCTGGGGTGGGAGGATTCGAACCTCCGCATGGCGGTACCAAAAACCGACCTGAATGGCTGATTTCTGCGGGTTTCATTGCAGAATGCGACTCTTGTCCACAGGCAAGAATCAATGACTTAGCTCACTTTTGCAGAATGAATTCGAGCCGATGGCGGAAAGAAAATCGCTGTATTCCAGTGCTGTTCAGTCTGCCCAAGCGGTCACGTTCGGGAAGCTGATGCAGACTGGCTCGATCGGGCGGGCGAGGGGGCTGTGAGAGCGACGGCCTGCTTCGACGATTTCAGGACTTTGCCAATCAAGCCAATGCGCTAAGGTGCCTTCATGACCTTTGGCGTTTTCATCCATCGATCAGACTCGATCTATAATGATAGCCCCGCTGAACGCTATCAGTTCCCGCCTCAATATCTCGGGCGGATCGAGCAATGTGTGGGCGATTGGATCGTCTATCTCGAGCCCAGCAAGGTCAAAGATACGCGCGGCTATTTTGCGGTTGCCAAGGTTCAGCAGGTTATTCCCGACCCTGGTGCTCCTGGCATGTATCTGGCGATTATCGAGCCCGGCACTTATCTCGATTTTGCAACACCAGTGCCTTTCCGTGGTCCGGACGGTATCATGGAACTGGGCGTGCTCAATGACGCGGGCGGCATTTCCGGGCGCGCGCAATCGGCTGTCCGGCCTTTGTCGCCTTCCGACTTTTACCGGATTGTGGACGCTGGTTTGCGGGAAGAGGCTCCGCTTTTGCCGCGAGTGGACGAAGCCGCCGATCAGAACGTGGTGCGAGAAGAGCGGGCCACCTTTGACTTCGGCATGCCGGTGGAACGGCAAAGGATGCTTACCTCGCGAGCCGTGCGCGACCGAGTGTTCCGCCGCGTTGTGCTTCGAGCTTACGATGAGCGTTGCGCCATCACCGGCCTCAAGCTGATCAATGGCGGGGGAAGGGCGGAGGCAGAGGCAGCCCATATTCAACCGGTCGAAGCCAATGGCCCCGATGTGGTGGGCAATGGCATTGCACTATCGGGAACGGTTCACTGGCTCTTCGATCGGGGCCTGATCAGCCTGGATGATGATCTCAGTATTCTGGTTTCGCGCCACGCCAACGATCCAGATAGTATTCATAGCTTGATCAATCGCAGTGGGCGCGCCCTTTCGCCACTTCGCCCTGGCGATCGGCCACATCCCCATTTCCTGAAATGGCATAGGGAAAACTGCTTCAAGCTTTGAGGTGTGATCGCGGCGCAGATTGTCTGTCAAGTCATGCTTGACGCGAAAAGGCATGTCGCGTATAGCTTGACGCATGGAAATCGAAAGCATCCGACACAAAGCGTTGGAGCGCTTTTTTACCACAGGTACAGCCAAGGGGCTGGTTGGCGATACGGCTCGCTTGGCCAGAATGCTGGCGTACATCGTGGCGGCAGAAGCCTTCGATGAATTAGCTACACCGCCAAATTTTGGTCTTCATCGGCTTACGGGAGACCGAGATGGAACTTGGGCGATGACTGTTACGCGCAACTGGCGGCTGACGTTCAAACTTAATGAAGACAATGCTTTGATCGATATGGATTTGGAGGATTATCATGGCGCTTAAGATGCACCATTCCCTTGCTCAGCATGTCGGTGAATGGCTGAAGTCGGAAATTGTTGAGCCGCACAATGTGACGGTGAAGGATCTCGCGAGCCATCTGGGCGTGTCTCGCCAGGCGCTGAGTACGCTGTTAAACGGGCGCGCGAACTTGTCTGCCGAAATGGCCATTAGGTTCGAAAAGGCGTTTGGCGTGAAGGCCGATACCCTGCTTCGCATGCAGACGGCTTACGATTTGGCACAGGCTCGCGCCCATGATGCCGACATTAGGGTGGGGCGGTTCCAGGCAGCCGCGTGACGGCTCGTTTTGGCTCGTACACGCGTTGCTGGATTATTCCAGCGCCCCCTCCCGCAATGCTTCGTACAACTGCCCCGGCCCCAGAAGCAGTTCCTTGAGACGCTCACGAAGAACAGGGTTGCTCAGCGCCTGAAGACTCATTTTTTCGAATGCCTCATGAGTTTCCATGATTGCATTCATGTGTTCGCCATCAAGTGTGGGAGATGCCTCGAACTGAGATTTCGAGTTGTTGGCAGCCTGCTGTCGAAGCGATTCAGACTCCAGCAGTTTGCTCTTTAAAGCCCCTACAAAGTTCAACGCATCGTTATCAGTCAGGTCGCCCTCGAAAAGGTCGTTCACCTTGGCGATGATCTCGGCCAGTAGGGCCTTCTGTTTGTCTTGCACCGCCCCAGAGCCTGCCCCGCTGATGGGGGCAAGCGGCGTTTTCTCACCGCCCGATACGCTGATGGTGCGGCTGCCCAGATCCTTGAGCGTATGGTGCGTCAGGCGCACGCCGGAAAGGTCCACGCCGTCGCGTTCACGGCCAAACTCCAGCAACGGGATCAGCCGCTTGTAGAACAGGAAGCGCTTCTCGATTTCGGTGCTGCCATAGTCGAAGATCTGGGACAGGAACGTGTAGAGGCTTACGAATGTCTGCATGTCGGCCCTGAAAAGGAGAAGGGCATTGACCTCGTCCTTGGCATCGTCTGCGGCTTTCTGGTCCTTTTTCTCTTGTGCACTCTTCCAGAGGGCAAAGGCGTCCCTGTGTTGTACCAGCAAACGCTGGGCCACAGGCTCCAGCGCCGCGATGAGCTGCCCCTGTGTGGCGCTTGGGTCGAGTTCCACGCGCACCAGTCGTTCAACCTCGTGGTTGTCGTAATGCCCGGTTGCATCCAGCTTAGCGCGCAAGTCGAAGATGAGGTTAGGATCGGTGGCGGCCGCGATTTCTGCCGTATCGTAGTAGGTGCGGAACGCCTCAAGCACCTCTTCAGAGCTGTTCACGAAATCGAGGACATAGGTCGTGTCCTTGCCGGGGTATGCACGATTGAGCCTCGACAGGGTCTGCACCGCCTGAATACCCGCCAGCCGCCGGTCCACATACATGCCGCACAGCAGCGGCTGGTCAAAGCCCGTCTGGAACTTGTTGGCCACCAGCAGGATCTTGGCGTCCTCATCGCTGAAGGCCTCGCGTATGTCGCGCCCCCTCAAGGTGGGGTTTAGCTTGGCACTGGTTTCCGTCAGCGGCTCGCCATCGCCCTCTGGGTCGTTCACCTCGCCAGAGAAAGCCACCATCGTCGCCATGCGATAGCCCTGCGACTTAATGTAGCGGTCAATCGCCTGCTGCCAACGCGCTGCCTCAATACGGCTGGCCAGCACCACCATCGCCTTGGCCTTGCCATCCAGCAGTGGCCCCACGTTTTCGCGAAAATGCTCGACGACGATCTGCACTTTTTGTGCGATGTTGTAGGGATGCAGGCGCACCCAGCGCATGATCCCCTTCATCGCCGCGCTCTTCTCGACCTCGCGCTCGTCCCACTCCTCCCCATTGTTGGCCAGCTTGAAGGCCAGCTTGTAGGGCGTGTAATTCTTCAGCACATCGAGGATGAAAGCTTCCTCAATCGCCTGCCGCATAGAATAAACGTGGAAAGGCGCGGGCTTGTTTGTCTCGCTCGCGGCCATGTCGGGATTGGGGCGACGGCCGAACAGTTCCATCGTCTTGGTCTTGGGCGTGGCGGTGAAGGCCACATAGGTCACGCCATCCTTGGCCGCGCGCGCTGCCATCTGGGCCGCCAACAGGTCCTCGCTGCTGATCTCGCCGCCGTCGGTGATCTCTTCGATTTCCTCGGGCGTCAGCACTGCCTTCAGCTTGGCTGCGGTTTCGCCCGCCTGGCTGCTATGGGCCTCGTCGGCGATCACGGCGAACTTCTTGCCCTCGGTCGCGGCGCGTTCGCGCACTGCCTCGAGCGCGAATGGGAAGGTCTGCATGGTGCAGACGATAATTTTCTTGCCGCTGTCCAGTGCATCGGCCAGCGCCGCGCTCTTGCTGCCGCTGTCGCTCGTGACCGTGGCGACCACGCCCTTGGTGCGCTCGAACTCGAACAGGGCCTCCTGCAACTGGGCGTCGATCACGTTGCGATCCGACACCACGATAACACTCGAGAAGATCTTGGCATCGGCGGCGTCGTGCAGATCGGCCAGGAAATGAGCAGTCCACGCGATGGAGTTGGTCTTGCCTGACCCTGCGCTGTGCTGGATCAGGAAGCGCCCCCCCGCACCTTCTTGCCGGATCTGGGCGCGCAGCTTTCGCGTCCCGTCCAACTGGTGATAGCGGGGGAAGATGATGCCGCTGATCTGCTTTTTCTTGTCGCGCTTGGCGATCATGTAGCGGCCGAGGATCTCGAGCCAGCTGTCGCGCTGCCAGATCTCGCGCCACAGATAGGCCGTGGAATGGCCGGTGCCATCTGCCGGATTACCCGCGCCGCCGTTGTTGCCACGGTTGAACGGCAAAAATCGCGTGGCGCCACCATCCAGTCTGGTGGTCATCATCACGTCGCGGTTACTCACCGCAAAATGGACCAGCGCTCCGGTGGCAAAGCTGAGCAACGGCTCGCCTTTGGGCGAACGGTCAAACTTGTATTGGTCCATGGCGTCGCCAACTGACTGAGTGAAGTCCGTCTTCAACTCCACCGTGGCGACAGGCAGGCCGTTCAGAAACAGCACAAGGTCGATGCAGTTCTCATTCGCCCTGGAATAGCGCACCTGCCGCAACACCCGCAGCCGGTTGGCCTGATAGCGCGCCACGATGGCTGGGTTCATGCCCGATGCAGGCGCAAATTGGGCAAGGCTGACCAGCCCCTTCACCCCGATCAGTTCGACGCCATAGCGCAGCACATCCAGCGTGCCACGGTCCTGCAGTGATTTGCGCAAGCGGTCGCACAAGACATCAAGCGCTGCCGGGCCGTGGGCCTTGGCTAGCGCCTCCCACACCTGCGGCTGGCTTGCTTCCAGCCAGCTTTGCAAGTCCTCGGAAAAAATGGCCCTGGTCCGATCATAGCGCGCGGCGGCACCCGCCTCATACAACCAGCCAGCCGCTGCCAGATCGGCGCAGATCTCGTCCTCGAAGCTGATTTCCTTGTGCAGGCTCATTTTCGTCCAAACCCTTTATACGGAGGCCAACAGGCGTGGTCGCAAAACCTGCTCAAGCTTGATCATTGCCGTAACCAGCGACTGCTGGACTTCCGGCCATTCTTCGCGAGGAACTCGATAGCCGCCCGCGACAACGGCGCCGACCAGCGTTCCCTTTTGCCCATCCGTTTTCTTCCAGATCATGGCGCCGCCGAACTGGGCTTCAATCTCTTCGCGATTGGCATAAAGTGCTTCGAAGAACTGCTCGTCGTTATTGATCCACAGATGGACCTGACTGTCGCTTTGGCGGATCGTATAAACGTAAGATAAGCCTGCACGACCAGCGCTGGCCGACAGCCAGTTGTCCTTCGAGGGGCTACGACCTGCGTGAAGACTGGTTTGGCCCGCCGCGACTTTGAGCAACGCTGCCCAAAACTCATAACGGATCTCATGTCGCTGCGCCTCAAATTGGCGTTCGGCCTGCCGCTTCAGCCCGATCTGGGTCTGAAATGTTGCTGCCTCGGGCAGAGGGATGATCTGCTGCACATCGAGCAGCAGCCGCCCATCCGAAAGTTTGCACGGGCTGAGACGAATGCAGGTGATGTCGATGCCTTGATCGCGCAGCCACAAGACGGCAGTGGTCAGTTCCTTGCCAAAGTCGGCAGAGGCCAGCACGATCCGCACCGATTGGGCGAAGCCTTCCTCTGCCGCCTCATCCCATCGCAGGAAAGCGAGGATGGCGGCCTCGGCACCTTCTGCGTCCAGGCCATTGCGGCGGCGGAACTCGGCATGGGCGTCGATAGCCTCGGCAAAGGTCATACGCGCCACCATGGCGGCATAGCGCAAGGCCTGCAGTTCCATATGGCCTGCATCGTCGCGCTTCAGTTCGACCACCACCAGATTGGCGTCGCTGTCGAGGCACAGGAGGTCGATGCGGCGGTTGCTATCCACCCAGCCGCCATATTCCTCGGCCAGCACAAACAGGTCATCACCCAGCACCGCGATCTGCTCGCGCAGCATGCGCTGGATGTCCTGCCGCTCCTTCAGCCCCTCGGCCTGAAACAATGTCTGGTTCGCAGCGGCCAGCCGCCCATCGACGAGTTCGTAGACTGGCATCAGGCAGGCTCCATCGCTTGGGCGGCTTCGATGCGGCTGGCCTCCCATTCCTTGTATGTTTGACGAGTGGTCGTGTTGACCCATTCCGTGGTGCCATTCGCAGGCCGTCCCAACACCACCGCCGCTGCCGCACTCGGGCTCTGGAATGCATAGCTCTGCGCAAAAGTGCAGTGCTGCCCTTCCTCCACGATCACACCCGCGTTTTTTAACTCCGTATGCAGTCTGCTGTAGCCTTCCTCGCGGCTACTGATCCAATGCAACTGGGCCTGCGATCCTTGCTCTACCACGAATTCACCATTCTCCAGCACGGCATGGGCAGTTATGCCGTGCTTGCGGCTTTCGACGACAAACCGCGCCCCTGATTCAGCCAAAGTCGCGACAGGCGCCGCCACGGCAGGGTTCGGGACAGACCGCGCCCGCTGGATAAACATGTCCACGCGCACGGCTGGCAGCACCACCAGGAGGTTTTCGAGGAAAGCCTCCATCTTACCCTGATCGGCCTCGCTCAAGCCCGGCAGGCTGGGGGCCACGCTGTTTTCCAGTGGCATGCGGCCAATGCTCTTGGCCTCGGCGATCAGGCGCGCTTCCAAATAGCGCACATGGGCCTTGTTCAGCTTGTTGGCGGCGGCGGTGACAAGGATGGCGCTGTTCCACCAGTCCTTCTTCACATCATGGCTGCGGATGCGGGCTGAGATGTCCTCGCCTTCTCCGATATAGGCCAGCGGCTCGCCCTCCTGCTCGCCCAGCAAGAGGTAGATGCCCGCGTAGCTCGCCTCTGGCCGCGACAGAGCGGTAGTGATCTGGGTGCGCGGGGTCATCAGGACATGCCCCGTCCAGTTGAACATCTCGGCGGTCAGCATCCCATCGGGGCGGCCGTCGATGTAATAAAGTTCAAGGCTGCGGCCGGTGGCGCGGGTCATGCGGGGGGCACCATAGAGATTTTTACGCCCTGCTTCCAATCACCCAAATCACCTGTGTCATCATGCTGCACGTTCAATCCAGCCTTCCCGTCAAATAAAGTCCGCGAGTGAAATGGCGGTTTTGTGCGGGATTTTCGCACACATGCCGCACTCCGCGTCTCCACAATCAAATACCCGTCAAAGAAAATTACGCCCACCATGGCAGGTAGCGCGCGACCTTCTTTGCCTGCCCTTCCTCGAACGGCTTGATGACCCCGGCCTCAAGCGCGTCCTTGATAATACGCGACACAATTGCGGCATTGCCTGCCTCAACCCCGAACCGTTCGGCCGTCATGCGGGCTTCACCCTAAAGCCGAGCAGCATGAAGGCCTCTACCGCCTCAGGCTTCATCGTATAGCGGATGGCGCCATCATCATCTCGCCGCTGCACGGTGAGCAATGGGAGGTTGGCGCTCTTGCCCTGCGCCGGGGTTCCTCCCAGATCGCGCAGAAAGGGCGCGCGCTGGGCGCAAATCGAGCCAAAGCCCATGTCCCAAGTATTCGGCGCCCAGCCAATCTTGCCCGAGAGTTCGGCGCAGGTGCTGTCAGGGTTGTCGAGCAAGGCTTTGATCAGGCGTTCCTCGGTTTCGCTGGGCGCATCCTCCTGAAAGGCGACAAGCACGCGCTGGGCCAAGGGCTGGCCTGCCACGCTATGCACGGCGGCGGCGCGGGCTTGTTCTTGCGCGGCGTCATGGGCCTCCAGCGCATCGAGCAGCTTTTGTGCGTCAGCAATCAAGGCTGGCTTGCCCGATTGCAGCCCGGCCAGCGCGCGCTCGCGCATGGTCTTGCGTTCGACGGGGGTTTTCGCGGGTATAGCGGCGATGAGTTTGTCGATGCTCATGCGGTTTCCATTTCGTCGGTGGAGGCAGCGGCGGCGGCGCGGACGTCGATCTTGCCGGTGACGGCAGCCGAGATCAGCGCGGCGCGGCGTTCTTGCAGCAGGGTGATGGCGGATTGGGCTTCGGCGATAAGCAGTTCGAGAGACTGTAGCGGTCTTGCGATGTTGGCGACAATGCTCGATTGTTCACTCACTGGCGGGATGGGGATTTGGAAATTCGCCAGCGATCCCAGATAGATGCCCGGCTGAGCTGAAAAGCCGACATTGCTCCAAAGCAAACGCTGGAAGCCATCTGATTGGAAAACAAAGTTCAGCCATTCTGTCCCAGTGACGTTATTCGGGCGAAACAACGCAACGCTGCGCTGAATGTGAAAATCGCCGAAGTCCAACGGCACGATTGCGGTCTTTCCTAGCGTGGCACCAACCACGGCCAATAGGACATCGCCTCCCGTTGGAATGAAAGAGCGGCAAAGCTCGGCGTAATCGTCGTCGGAGATCAATGAGTCATCGTCTCGGAATGCGAATACGCCTTCCTGAATATTGCGAACGCTCAGCAGGGGAACGCCGCTTTCCACTCGGGCAGGGGGTTGGTGGGTGCCGTCCCTAAGAAGCGCGCAAGCATGCTTTAGAGCCACGGTCTCCCAATGCTTGGGGATTTGGCCGAGCCATTCGATGCCGCTGTCACGCATGGGGGCGGAGGGGTTGAGGCCTTTGGTGACGGCGTGGGAGATGACCGCTTGGCGCTTTTCCTTCAGCAGCGCGATCAAGCGCTCCTGCTCTGCCACCAAGCCATCAATCTTGCCCACCTCCCGATCCAGAAACCCCGCAATCGCCTCCTGCTCGGCGAGGGGGGGGACTGGGATGCGGATTGCAACGAGATCGGTCGCATTGATGGCAGGGTAACTCACGCCCACCGATTTCGCGATCACCTCTGATATGAATGCCTCGGCACGCAGAGCAAACCCTAGATAGGCGCCTTGTGCAGCGTTGGCACGAACAACGCAAAAACCTGTCGAAGCAATTGCGCCGTCGTACTCTCGCGGCACAGAGGCAATCGCCCGTAGATAAGTCCGAACGGTTGAAATCAGCACATCACCGCTTCGCAGAACACGGCGTGCGCGAGATGGTGCTGATCCAAACGGAAAGGTAGCAGAACCCTTGATGCCGGCCGCTTCGTCTACATCCGAAATTTCGACATATTCGATTTCGGTTTCTGCATCGGTCGATTCCGCCAAGACTTGGTCATTGTAGGATGCGACTGACTTAAGGGGCTTCACCTCCCAATGCCCCGGCACCGAGCCAAGCCAGGCCACGCCGCTGTCCTTATATTCGGCATAAGGGGGGAAGCTCACGCGGCCAACTCCGCCAACATCGCCTGAATGCGCGCGGTCACGCCCGCCAGCTCAGCGTCGATCTCGGAGAGCGGACGGGGCGGCTCAAAGACATAGAAATGGCGGTTGAAGGGGATCTCATAGCCAACCTTGGTCTTGGTCTCGTCGATCCACGCGTCGGGGGCATGGGGCTTCACCTCGCGCGCGAAATAGGCCTCGATGTCCTCGGACAAAGGCACGTTCTCGGTATCGCGCAGGGCGCTGTCGGGCTGCATCTTGCCCTTGGCCTTGCCCTTCTGGCCCAGCACCGGCTTGCCTGCCTCATCGAGCAAGGGGCGCTCGACGGTGATGGTGCGATAGCCAAAGGCCTCGTTGGGGAAGATGCGCGAGAGGGGCGCGAGCTTCACCTTGCCGCCCTCTGGTGCCTCGGGCGCAGCCTCGCCCGCGATGACGATCTGGCGCGAGACTTCCTTGCCGCTGGCGTCGATCAGCGTGGCCAATTGCGCTTCGACAAAGCTGCCGAACAGGCGCGTCACGTCCTCGATATGCGCTTCGCCCATCTCCTTGCGCTTGGAGCCGAGGGACTTGCGCATCTTCTGCCAGAAGCTGCTGGCGTCGATCAGTTGCACCTTGCCGGTGCGGGCCTGCGGCTTCTTGTTCGACAGGATCCAGACATAGGTGGCGATTCCGGTGTTGTAGAACATGTCGGTGGGCAGCGCGATGATCGCCTCGACCAGATCGTTTTCCAGCACATAGCGGCGGATCTCGCTCTCACCACTGCCCGCGCCGCCGGTAAAGAGGGGCGAGCCGTTAAGGACGATGCCAAAGCGGCAGCCACCTTCCGTCCACGGGCGCATTTTGGAGAGCAGGTGCATGAGGAACAGCAAGGAGCCATCGGACACGCGCGGCAGGCCGGGGCCAAAGCGACCATTGTGGCCTTGGCGTTGGTGCTCGTCCTGAACTTCCTTCTGCACCTTCTTCCATTCCACGCCAAAGGGCGGGTTGGAGAGCATGTAGTCGAAGCGGGCGGCAGGGTGGCCATCGTCGGACAGGGTGTTGCCCTGCACGATCTTGGTGATGTCCTGGCCCTTGATCAGCATGTCGGCCTTGCAGATGGCATAGGACTCGGGGTTGAGTTCCTGCCCCCACATGGTGAGCTGGGCGGTGGGGTTGTGTTCGCGCAGGTATTCCTCGGCGATGGAGAGCATGCCGCCGGTGCCCGCCGTGGGGTCATAGATGGAGCGCACGACGCTGGGCTTGGTCAGCACCTCATCGTCCTCGACGAACAGCAGGTTGACCATGAGGCGGATGACCTCACGCGGGGTGAAGTGTTCACCGGCTGTCTCGTTGCTGATTTCGGCAAACTTGCGGATCAGCTCCTCGAAGGCGAGGCCCATCTGGGCGTTGTCGACGCGGGCGGGGTGCAGGTCGATGCCCGCAAAGCGTTCGGTGACCTGGTAGAGCAGGCCGTTCTTGGCCAGCCGGTCGATCTGGGCGGCGAACTCGAATTGCTCGAAGATGTCGCGCACCTCGGGCGAGAAGCCCTGGACGTAGGACAAGAGGTTGGTGCCGATGTTGTCCTGGTCACCGATCAGCTTGGCGAGGTCGAGCGGGCTGCGGTTGAAGAACTGCATGCCAGCCGCGCGGATCAGGAAGGGATCGGGGCGGCCAGCCTCGGCCTCTTTCAGCACGGCATCCTTGGTGGGTGCCAGAACGCAATCGAGGCGGCGCAGCACGGTGAAGGGCAGGATGACGCGGCCATATTCGGACTGCTTGTAATCGCCGCGCAGGAGATCCGCCACGGACCAGATGAAGTTGGAAAGCGATTGGTGGTTCAAGGGTATAGCCTCCGTTGAGGGAGGTAGTGCCCTAGTCACTCGCAATCATCAACTGCTCCGGTCGGTCAAAACCGCCTTTGACCAACCGAGCGCGTTGACGTCGTTACATTATGCCGCTTGTTGCGGGCGTGGTGGGCGAGGATTTTTTGCTTCCCAGGCCTGGTACTCGGGATCATGCGGGTTGAAATAGACGCCGGGCAGGATCGAAATCGTGTCGCGCGAGGGATCGAGGCCTGCGTCCAATTCCCAGGCGCCAATGACATAGCGGTGGATCTCCACGGTATCGGGCAGGATGTTCACCTGCAGCGCCGGCTTTCCGAAGCGGAAGATCTCAAAGAGAATCGATTCAGGTTCGGCCGTGATTACCTCGCCGATTCGCTCATGGTTTAGCCATCCAGTGTGGATTCGGCGACCCGGATGGAGCAGGGCAACCGTGCCTTTGTTGATCTCGACGCGGTCGGATTGGGGAAATCCGCTGGCGAGGCGACCAACGGTTTTTTCGCCGATTTGTTCTTTCAGAATACAGACGGTTTCGTAGACGGCGCGCGCACGCGCGGCCTTCAGAGCGTGAAGTGTCATATGAGTCCATTTAATTGGAGGATTTTGGGGAGAGGGCGATGTGTAATCGCAATGGCAAAAACACCACCGGCGTCTTTGGCGCGTTAATTATGTCATAAAATACGAAAATGTCAAGAAAAATATGCGATTTTACGAGTCAAGATCAAAAATTACTGCGCGATATGATGGCGCCAATCTCGATCTCAGTATGAATCGAGTTTTTCGTTTTTTCTGACTTCGCAGCATAAGGGTTTTTTGGAAATGCTCTCCGCTGACGCTTTTTTGTAATGGGTTGGCGTCTGGTGTCGTTTTGAAGTCGGTCTTATTTTGCTCGTTTGTGGGCAATGTCGCAAAATTCCGGAGGGAAGCGACAGATTTCTGCGGTTTTCAGTGAACAACCGAGGCCATTTTCGCCCTGATTCGCTCGATTCGTTGTCAGATTTCCATCCAATCCTGACATCGCCAATTCTTCTGACACGTTAAGCGCTGCACATCTTGCGGTGTTTGTCAAGCTATTCACCGCACGTCCTGCAATGTCAGAGAAGAGGCAATCTCTGACATCGCGTATGTGTCTTCGCTAAAGCATTGGAAACGAAGGCATAAAAATCACCCAATGTCATAGAATAAGCGCCATTTTTCCCCATGTCAGAAAATGCGAAGCGCTTGAAATGGCGGATTTCTGGGATTTTGCGCGATGGGGCCACTCGCATTGTTGTCCACGGCTGTGGGTAGGCTTTGCTGCCTGCCCGGCTTGTTAAACGCGCCTTTCGGGGCGCCTGTTACTGTATTGTGTTGCGGCGCCGAAGATGCGGGGGTTTGATCCGAAAATGGATGATTTTTGGCCTATCTTCAGACCTGTTCCTGAAAATCCCAAGTCGGCTATTGGCTTGCTTGTTGCAAATCGCTATGTAATTTCTGAATAATGATTTTCATAAATTCGGATAATATCAAAGTACAGTGTACGTAAATTAACAATTGCATTTGTTTTTGTTAAGGTAAAAATGGAATTAATATTAACAAAATCGGCAGAGCGTCTGATTTTTTTCGATTTTTTTGTTGACTCACGGTTTCTCCACGGCATGCTTATGGGCATCAACCGCAGCCAAGGAGAACACGATGAAGTCCACTACCAATCTTGATCCTCACGCCGCCCGGCCCAGCAAGTCCATTGAGGCGCTGTTTGCCGAATGCTTTCAGATGGGAGGCGAACACGACGGAAAGGGCGGCATCCAAAGACCGACCAGTCGTCGGTTTCAGGCCCGCACATTGACGCCAGATCAGATCGATCAATGTGCCGCGCACATTGCTCAGACCAGCAATTCGCCAGAAAGCGACCTGCTCAAATTTCTGCTGTCGGCCAGGGCGGGCTTGCGGGCAGCTGAGATTGCACAATTGCCGATCGATGCATTTCTCGACGCCACAGGCCGTCCAGCCTCCACCATCACGGTGGCTGCATGGTGTTCCAAAAACCGTCGAACACGGACCATCCCGATGCACCCCAGCATCAAACAGGCGGTCATTGCCCTGCGCAAAAAGCACCCCGAGGCACGCACAATTGCCTTCACCAAGGGGCGTGATGAGCTGCGCTATCAGTCGACGAACACGGTGACCCAGTGGTTTCGTCGTATGTATCTGGCCGTCGGTTTCACCGGGTGCTCAAGCCATTCGGGGCGGCGCACCTTCATTACCGAACTGGCGCGCCGGGCCAACTCCTTCGGCAATTCTTTGCGCGATGTGCAGTTGCTCGCAGGGCATGCGCGTCTCGATACCACCGAAGTCTATATTGATGCTTCACCGAGCGTTCGAAAGCTCGTGAACTCGCTTTAACCGGCGAAACCGCAACGCCCGCAAGGCTTGCAACCATCCAACATGACCAGTGCGCCTGCCGCTTGAGCACCTTGCTCCAGCGAAGGGAGGCCTGCGTCCTCATCGAAAGGAAATCCAATTTTATGACCACGATCGTTGAAACCTTTTGGAATGCCGTTGAGCCTGTTGTCGTTGAGCGACTGGAACGCCCGGCCCGGGCTGCCCGCTATGCGCAAGCGCCTTCGCCCTATAACGCCGAGCCTATGGCGAGTTGGCTGAAGGCCATGACGGGCCATGACCAGCTGTGGCGTCACCAGGCCATGGCGCTCGAAAAATTGGAGGCGGGTGCCAATGTGGTTTTGGCGACGGCCACCGCATCGGGCAAGACGCTTCCTTTCATGGCTCGTGCGATCCAATTGCTTCGCCAGAGTCCTGACGCGCGCATCATGGCTTTCTACCCCCAGAAAGCCTTGGGCAACGATCAGCTCGAACGTTGGGTGCGTGCCGTCAAAGCCGCTGGGCTCAATGCTGAAACCGTTGGCTGTATTACGGGCGACGTTCCCAACTCAGAGCGGGAGCGCGTGCTCGATAGCGCACGCATCTTGCTGATGACGCCGGATGTGACCCATGCTTGGTTCATGCGTGGCGCCGCGACGCCCAGTGTGAAGCGTGTCCTGACCAATCTGGGACTGCTGATCATCGACGAGGCTCATGCCTA
>NZ_JBWBQS010000035.1:0-13172 GCF_056279125.1 Novosphingobium sp. Sphag1I
AATAGGTCCGTCGCCCAGCAGTTCGAAGCCCTCGCCGCATAATTCAACATGTCAAAGAGCGCTTTTCGGCCGGCCCCAATCTTTGCGACAGAACCGGCAGCGGCACCGGGATCAGATGGGTATCGGCGCTGCGGGTATAATCCGGATCAATGCGCCCGATGGCCCAGCTGACCCAGTTGGGACAGGGTTTTTGGCTCATCGCCCTTCCCTATCCCGTGGCGCGCCCGCGTCAACCGGAACGCCGGTTATTTAGCGGGGGTGAGACGAATTGCCCCGCCCCCGCCCGGCGCCAGCCACAGCTTGATCACATCGCCCTTGGCCACCTTGCGGGTTTCGTAGGCGATCCTGTGCCGCGCCTCGGTCAGATAGGTCGCGCCCTCGCCGTCCTTGTAGATCGTGGCGGTATAGGTCTTGCCCGCGTCGAGGAAGTCGAGTTTCAGGTCCACATCGCGCGCCGTAGCATCATTGACCCCGCCGACATACCAGTCGGGGCTGTTGCGATCCTGACGGGCAAAGATCGCATATTCGCCCACTGCCCCTGCGATCAGATGGCTCTGCGCCCAATCGGCGGGGACCTGACGGATGAAGGCCAGTTCGCGCGGGTGGGCTTCAAGGCTCTCGATGAAATCGGCCGCCATCTGGATAGGGGAGTAGAGCGCCAGATAAAGGCCGAGTTGTTTGGCCAGAGTGGAGGCGAGCGGCGCATGGTTCGCCCCCTCAAGGCTGAGAATGCCCGGCGTGAAATCCATCGGGCCGGACAGCATGCGGGTGTAAACCAGCGTCGGCTCGTGGCTGGGGCCATTGGCGAAGGCGCCCCATGCATTATATTCCATGCCGCGCGCGCCTTCCCGCGCGATCCAGTTGGGATAGGTGCGGCGCAGGCCGGTGTCCTTGACCGGCTCATGCGCGTTGACGGCAATGTGATATTGGGCCGCCGTCTGCACCACGCGCAGGTGATGCTGCACCTGACGCTGGCCATCGTGATATTCCATGCAGATCTTGGTCGGATTACTTCCGCAAGGCGCCTGAATGCCGCCCGCGTCCGCCACATAGCCGGTCTTGACCGCCGGCACGCCGAGGCGGTTGTACAGCTTCATCGCGTCCTCAAGCTGGGCCTCGTAATTGGCGATATTGCCGCCCGTTTCGTGGTGGCCGATGATGTTCACGCCCTTCTTGTGGCCATAGGCGGTGACGGCCTCCAGATCGAAACCATCGGCGGACTTGGTAAAGCTGAAATCGCCCCCCGTGCCCAACCAATTGCCGTTCCAGCCCTTGTCCCAACCCTCGATCAACACGCTGGAAAAACCGTTTTTGGCGGCAAAGTCGATATATTGCTTGGCGCGCTGCGTGGTGGCGCCGTGCTTTGGCCCTTCGGCCCATGTCCAGTCGCCCCGGATCATGCCCCACCAGATGCCGATATATTTTTGCGGCTTGAACCAGCTTACATCGCCGATCTTGTTGGGTTCATTGAGGTTCAGCTCAAGGTCGTTTTCCACCAGCCCCGCCGCATCATCGGCAATGCGGATCGCGCGCCAAGGCGTGTTGAACGGCAGATCGCGCACCACCCGCGCCCCTTGCCCCGAAGGCGCGAGGGTGGTGCGGAATTTCTGCCCATCGGCGCGCTTGAACCACATGGCCGAATAATCGACCAGCGCCGCCTCGTGGAAGGACAGATGCGTGCCATCGTCAAGCCGCATGGTGATCGGCGTATGCGCGGTGGAGACGCCATCAATCGGGGTCTTTTGATAGACCTGTTCATAGCGGTTCCATTCGCCGCCGGGGATCCACCAAGCGGTGCCGCGCGGCGCAATGTCGAATTCGGTCACTTCATCGGCGATGTGCATCGTCGTCATCGCGGCCTGCTTGGGCATTTCATAACGAAAGCCCACGCCATTGTCGAAAATGCGGAAACGCACGTCCATCAGCCGTTCGCCCTGCTCCTTGGACTGGCGCAGGTGGAGGGTAAGCTCATTGTAATGGTCGCGCACATAGCGGCGCTCGCCCCAAGGTTGCTCCCATGTGTCATCGCCCTTGGCGGTGTCGGCGCCGGTGATGGTCCACCCGCGCACCATATTGATACCATCGGTCAGGATAAAGCCCATCAGCGATGGCGCGATCAGCGCCTTGCCCCGCCGGGTGATGGCATAGCGCACGCGCTGGTCGCTGTCGGTGGTGACGGCAATGGCGATGGTGCCATCGGGCGAGGTTGCCGAATAGCTGGCGGGCGCGGTCTGGGCATAGGCAGAGGTGGCGGTCAGCAAAAAGGCGGCAAGGGGAGCAAACGAGCGGGGCATATAGGTCGTCTCCGGGGAAAAAGGGGTTTTAGGCAAGGAGGACGAAGCGGGCGGCATAGGGCGGCAAATGCCCCGCATCCGCGCCGTTCAGCGCCAAGATGATCTCGCCCTCGCGCGCATCATGGGCGATGGTTTTGCCGCCAAGGTTGAAGGCGCAGGCCATCGCCTCGCCCCCCTCACGGCGGGTGAAGGTGAGCAGATCGCCATCGGCGCGCAGCCCCTCCATCGCGCCGACCGCCAGCGCCCGATGCGCGCGGCGCAGGGCGATGATTTGGCGGGTGATGGCCAACTGGCTCTGCGGATCGGCCTCCTGCCGGTCCACCGCGCGCGCAATGTTGGCGGGCGAGAGCGGCAGCCACGGCGCGCCCTTGGTAAAGCCGCCCTGCTCGTCCTGCACATTCCACGGCATCGGCGTGCGCACGCCGTCGCGGCTCAAGGTCAGCGGCCAGTTGGCAATGGCCTCGGGATCTTGCAGCAGGTGGAACGGGATATCATCCTGCGTCAGGCCCAATTCCTGCCCTTGATACAGAAACGCATTGCCGCGCAGCGCCATCAGCAGCGCCATGGTCATCCGGGCATAGGCATCGCGATGCTCCGCGCCCACCCAGCGCGAGACATGGCGCGGCGCATCGTGGTTTTCAAAGGCCCAGCTTGGCCAGCCCTGCGCGCGGCCATCGGCGTCGGGCGTGCCATTCCACTGCGCCTGCGTGCGCGCCACCAGATCGGCGGTCAGGCGCTCGGCATAAAGGAAATCAAAGCTGTAGGCGCTCGAAAGCCGCCCTTCGCCCGCCGTATAGGCCTTCATCAACGGATCGGCATCATCGCCGCCGATTTCGGCCACGGTAAAGGTCGCCCCCGCCGCATGGCACACCGCCGCGATGCGTTCGACAAAGCCGACCACATCGGGGTGGTTCATGCTGTTGACCTTGGCCTGAAAATCATAGGGCCGGGTGCGGGGCTTGCCCCCCTCTTCCTCAGAAAGGCCCGGCGCCGGCGGATTGTCGGCAAAGCCGGGGTCGAACATCGCATGGTTGAGCGCATCGAGCCGGAACCCGTCCACGCCGCGATCCAGCCAGAAGCGCAGCACATCAAGGCACGCCTCCTGCACCGCTGGATTATGGCCGTTCAACTGCGGTTGTTCTTTCAGGAACTGGTGCATGTAATATTGCTGGCGGCGCGCGTCCCATGTCCATGCCGGGCCGCCAAACACCGATTGCCAATTGTTGGGCGGCGTGCCGTCAGGGTTCGCATCGCGCCAGACATACCAGTCGGCATAGGGGTTGGCCTTGTTGGCCCGGCTTTGCGCAAACCATGGATGGGCATCGCTGGTATGGGCAAAGACCATGTCGATCATGACTTTCAGGCCCAGCCCATGCGCCCGCGCCACCAAGGCATCGAAATCGGCCAGCGTGCCGAAAATGGGATCGACATCGCGGTAATCGGCCACATCATAGCCGAAATCAGCCATCGGGCTGGTGAAGAACGGGCTGATCCAGATGGCGTCGACGCCCAGCGAGGCGATATGATCGAGATGAGCGGTAATGCCCGGCAGATCGCCGATGCCATCGCCGTTGCTGTCGGCAAAGCTGCGCGGATAGATCTGATAGATGGTGGCGCCGCGCCACCATGGGTCTTGCAAAGGGGGCATTGTCGGGGTCCTTATTGAGTGGCCGCGCAGATGGCATAGCCAAAGGCGGGCAGCCGGATCGTCGCGCTGCCCGGCGCGGCGGGCGCGGCGGGGCATGGGCCGGACAAGGTTTTAAAGCGCCGGGTGGCGCTCTCGATGGCCACCTGCGCGGTGACGGGTTGGTCCGATGTGTTGAAGGCCAGCAGCACCTCGGCCCCGGTTGTGGGATCAAGGCGCGAGACGGCAAACAGGCCCGGCCCCTCGCCCGAGGCGCGCAGGATCGTCCGCCCGCCCCACAGCGCGGGCGTGGCGCGGCGGATCTGCGACAGCCGGGCGATGGCCTGATAGAGCGGATGGGAGGGCGTGAAGTTGGCGTTGGCGGTGGTCGAAGATGTGCCGACCAGCGCGTCCTGATTATATTCGACCACCTTGCTGGCAAACATGTCCTGCCGCGAGGATTGGTCGCCCCCGCGCCCGGCAAAGCCCTGTTCGTCGCCATAATAGATCGTGGGCGCGCCGCGCAGCGTCAGCAGCATGGCATGGCCCAGCAGATCGCGCGCCAGCCATTCCTGCGCCCCGATCCCCGGCTTGGCCTCGCGCAGGGTCATGGCAAAGCGGCCATTGTCATGATTGCCAAGGAAGGTGGGCAGGCGCAGCGCCCCCTTTGGTCCATAGAGCGCATCATCATCCACCATGCGGGCCAGTTCCTGCGTGCCGGTCTTGCCGCTGGCCGCATCGGTGGCCGCGCGCATGAACGCAAAGTCCAGCACCGCCGGCAGCCCCGCGCGATGCACCCATCCGGCCAGCAGCGCCGGATCATAATCGCCGGTCGCCACCTCACCAAAGATGTGGAAATTGGGGATGCCGCGCAAACGCGCCCGCGCCTGCATGGCGGGCACAAAGGCGCGCCAGAATTGCGGGTTCACATGCTTGGCCGTGTCGATGCGATAGCCGTCAATGCCGAAACGGTCGATCCAGCTCCCGTAAATCTCGATGAACCCTTTGACCACACGCGGGTTTTCCGTGGCCAGATCGTCCAGCCCGACGAAATCGCCATATTGCGCGCTCTCACCCTTCCAGTCGGTGTCGCCGCGATTGTGATACCAGATGGGATTGTTGAGCCAGGCCGGGTTCTTCGCCTTTTCCTCGCCCGCCGGGACATAGGGCGTATAGGCAAAGGCCGGATCGGTCATATGCGCCCAATTGGCGGCGCGCGCATCGTCATCGCCCGCAAACCCGGCATTGATCGGCGCGCCCGCAACCCCGCCCCGGCGCGAAAAGGGATAGTCGGCCCTGGAACGATAGGGCGCGGCGGTATTGCTCGCCTCCCGGTATTGGATGACATCGGCGGTGTGGTTGACGATGATGTCCATATAGACCTTCATCCCCCGCGCATGGGCCGCGCCCACCAAGGCGGCGAAATCCGCGTCGGTCCCGAAATGCGGGTCGACATGCAGGAAATCGGTGATCCAATAGCCGTGATAGCCCGCGCTTTCCTGGCCCTTGCCCCCTTGCACCGGCTTGTTCTTGAAAATCGGCCCGACCCAGATCGCACTGGCGCCCAGCCCCTGAATGTAATCGAGCTTTTCAATCAGCCCTTTGAGGTCGCCGCCATGATAGAAGCCCTTGTCGGCCGGATCGAAACCATGGGTCAGACGGTCGCCCGCGATGCCGCCGGTGTCATTGGCCGGATCGCCATTGGCGAAACGGTCGGGCAGGACGAAATAGATCACGTCCTGTTCGGGCGGGCGGGCGCGCAGGTCGGAGAGCGGCGCCCCTTGCGCGGCGGACGCCGCCAGCGCGGCCAGAGCCAGATCCAGCGCGCGCCTCATGCCATCACCTGTTGCGCCATGGGGGCGGCGCAATGGCGGGCGATATAGTCGGCGTGGGAAGCATAGTGCCCCGCCTCTCTGGTATAAAGCGCCGCAATGAGTTCGAGATATTCGCGCAAATCCGCCTCCGATATGGCCTCGGCCATGGCATGGCTGCTGACCGGGATGATGCCCTGTGCGGCCATCACCTGAAACCAGCCCACCTCGCTGAACAATTCCTCGCCCTCGCGGAAAATCTGTCCCGAGGCGGCAAAGAGGTCGATCCTGGCGCGCAGGCTGTCGGGCAAGGGCGCCGCGCGGCAGGCCTGCCAGAAGGGCTCCTCGCGCCGGTTGGCCCAGTAATGCAAGATGATGAAGTCGCGGATGCGCTCCATTTCAAAGGCGAACTGGGCGTTGAAGGCATCGCGCGTGACCTGTGCCACCGGCCCGCCGGGCAGGAATTTGAGCAGGCGCGCAATGCCGGTCTGGATGAGATGGATCGAGGTCGATTCCAGCGGTTCGAGAAAGCCCGAGGACAGGCCGATGGCGATGACATTGGCCTTCCACGCCTCGCGGCGGCGGCCGGTGGTGAAACGGATCGGGCGGGGCGCGGTGATCGCGCCGCCTTCAAGGCTGCTGATCAATTCGTCATGCACGGCATCGTCGGAAATGAAATCGCTGCAATAAACCCGACCATTGCCGGTGCGGTGCTGCAAGGGGATGCGCCATTGCCAGCCCACCGGATGGGCGATGGCGCGCGTATAAGGCACCAGATCGACCAAACGCGGGCTTTGCACCGCCATCGCGCGGTCGCAGGGTAGCCAATGACGCCAGTCCTCATAGGCCCCGCCCAGCGCCTCGCCGATCAACAGGCCCCGCTGGCCCGAGCAGTCGATGAACAGATCGCCCGCCACATCGCGCCCATCGGCAAGGCGCAGCATCGCGACATCGCCGGTCAGCCCATCGCGGCAAACCTCGATGATCGTCCCTTCTGTGCGTTTGACACCCCGCGCCTCGGCATGGGCGCGCAGAAAGGCGGCATAGAGCCCCGCGTCGAAATGGAAAGCATGGGGCATGGTCGGCACGGTCTGGGCGGTGATCGGCGCGCCGTCATGCATCCGCCCGGCCCGCGCGGCGATGCTGTTGAGCGTATAGGCGCCCGTTTCTTGCGCAAAGCCCAGCCGCATGCCCCGCGACCAGAAATGCTGAAACGCGCAAAGGCCCACATCGCGGCCCACATCGCCAAAGGCATGGATATAGCTGTGGCCCGGATGCAGCCAGCCGTCAAACGCGATGCCCAGTTTATAGGTCGCCTGCGTGGCACGCATGAAGGCCTTTTCATCAATGCCCAGCGCCTTGTTGAACACGTTGATGTGCGGGATGGTGGCCTCGCCCACGCCGATCGTGCCGATCGCGTCGCTTTCCACCAGTTCGACCGCAAAGCCGCCGTCGAGAAAATGGCCCAGCGCCGCGGCCGTCATCCAGCCTGCCGTGCCGCCGCCCACGATGACGATGCGCTGTTGTGGCCTTTGGCTCATCCCGCAATTCCCGTTATTATATTCTTGCAAAAGACGGGCGGAGCATGACGCCCCGCCCGCGTCCTGTAGCGATCAGAACTTGTAGCTGACGCTCAGGTAATAGTCGCGGCCATAGCGCTGATAGTCGATCAGCTGGCGCACATCATTGTTCTGATAGGTGATAAAGGGGCGGTCGGTCAGGTTCTTGGCCTGAAGCATGACCGAGAGGCCGTAGAGCTTCGAGCCGGGCTGGAACTCATAACCGATCTGGGCGTCCACAATCGCTTCGGCCTTGGCCTGACGATAGGTGGGATTGGCCGAGAGGCCCGCCACTTCGGCCAGGAAGGTCGAGCGGAAGCGATAGTTCACGCGCGCCTGGAACCCGTGCTTTTCATAATAAAGCGCCGCGTTCTGCACCCAATCCGACAGGCCCGGCAGCGTGATCGCCTGGCCCGGATTGCTGGCCAGATAGATCGTGCTGTCGGTATAGGACAGGCTGCCGTAAAAGCCGAAACCGTCGAGCTTGGGGCTCAGCAGCGAGAAGGGCAGCGAGAGCGTGCCTTCCACACCCTTGACATCGCCATGGCCGGTGTTGGCGGGCGCATTGACCGTGCCAAGCGTGGTGCCCACCGCCGCGCGCTGGGCGGGCGTCAGACTGCTGAGCGCAGAGGAGAAGTCATAGATGAAATTGTTCGACGGATCGACGAACTGGGTCAGCTTCTTGTAATAGCCCGCCACCGAGACATAGCCGCCCTTGCGGAAATAGCGTTCGAGCGAAAGGTCGATGTTGGTCGAGTGATAGGGGCGAAGCTGGGCATTGCCGCCGGTCGAGCTGAACACCGATTGGCCCGGCGTGGTCGAACCCAGACGGGTGGGATCGATGTTGAACTCCTGATTGACGCGCAACTGGTCAAGGCGAGCGCGCACCATCGTATGCGAGGCCGAGAATTTCACGAACATCGAAGGCGTCATTTCCATCGACAGGTTCAGGCTGGGCAGGAAATTGGTGTATTTCGCGCCGCCCGTGGCCGGATAGAGCGAGACAGTCCCGTTCGAGAAGTTCGAGATCGAACCGTCCGAGCTCTGGTTGGTATGCACCACCTGCGCGCCGATGCTGCCCGTCAGGCGCTTGCCCGCCACATCGCCGTCCAGCTTGAGCATGGCATAGCCGGTGATGACATTTTCGGTCACCGAATTGTCGCGCACCAGCGAGACGGGGCGATTGTCATAGGCGGCGTTAAAGCTGTTGTTATACAGATACATCGGATCGAGCGCGAGCATCTTGGGCACGCCCAGATAATCCAGCGCCACCGAGCCGAGCACCGCCGCATTGGGCACCGGGGCAAAGGTGGTGGTGCCGCTCGACACGGTGCAGTTGGTGCCCGCGCCCTTGGGGCAGAGGAAGTAGGAGAGGAAGTTCGACACCTTCTTGCGGCGCGAATAATTCACGCCCACTTCCCAGCCGGAAATGACGTTATTGCCGCCGAATTTGCCGTCCATGCTGGCACGCAGGGCCAACAGGTCGTCTTTGAAATTGGGCTTGTTCAAAAAGCCCGCCTGCACCACGGCGGTCGTGCCGTTATAGCCCCAGCCGCGCGGGTCGGTGATGCCGAACAGGCCGGTGTTCGAATAATCCAGCGTGGGGCTGATCGAGAAAGTGCCGTTGGGATTGGCGCTGATCTTGAGCGTGTCGGAGGCGCCCGCCGAATTGTATCCGGTGCCGGTATAGGTTTCGAGCAGGAAGTCGGTGCGCTTGGCCGTGCTGTAGCTGGCATCAAGGGTGATGTGCGTGTCCTCGGCCACGGTCCAAACGCCGTTCCACCCGGCCGAGAAATTGTCCGCCGAACGCTCGTTCAGGTCATTGCGCTGCACCGCATGCACGCCGGTCAGCGTGGCATTGGTGACCAGACCGTTGGTGGTGGTATAGCCCGGCTGGATCGTCGCGCCCGAGCCCCATGCCGGGGCAATCGGGAATTCGATGCCGCGCAGGTGCTGGGTTTCCTTGAACTTGGAATAGAGCAGGTCGAGCGTGGAATGAAAATTGTCGCTGGGCGCCCATTCGACCGTCACCACGCCGCCATAGCGCTTGAGCATGTTCGACTGGACATAGGGCTTGGCCCCGCCAAGGAACAGCGCGCCGCCCGCCGCCGCCTCATTGGGGAAACCCCATGCGTTATAGCGTTCGTTCTGCGAAGGGGCGTGCGTGGCCGACAGGCCGATGGCGATGCCCCACTTGTCGTCGGCGAACTTGTCGACATAGGCGGCCGAGGCGCGGAAGCCCTTGTTGTCCGAATCCGGGTTGAGCGCCTTGATGCCGTTCATCTGGCCGCGCACCTGAAGCGCGATGATGCGGTCCTTCTGGGCCAGCGGACGCAGCATGCGCAGGTCCACCGTGCCCGACACGCCCGCCGCGATCAGCCCGGCGTTGGCGGACTTGTACACCACGACATTCTTGAAGAATTCGGACGGATACTGGTCATATTCCACGCCGCGATTGTCGCCCACGGTGACCTGTTCGCGCCCGTTGAGCAGCGTGGTGCCAAAATCGGGGCCAAGGCCGCGGATCGAGAGGCGCTGGTCGCGCCCTTCCAGACGCTGGGCCGTGACGCCGGGCAGACGGGCCAGCGAGTCCGCAATCGAAACGTCGGGCAATTTGCCGATGTCTTCGGCCGAAATGGATTCCACGATCACCGGCGAACGGCGCTTGAGCGAGGCCGAGGCATCGAGCGAGGCGCGAATGCCGGTGACCACGATGCCCTGATCGGTGGCCGCCGTTTCGGGCGCGGCCTGCTGGGCCATGGCCAGAGCCGGGAAAATGAAGGCAGACACGGCGATGCATGCGGCGGACGCACCAAGGCGCCCCGCCTTGAAGCTGCGGAAGCTCATGATATTCCTCTCCTGATCACACCGGCTGCGCATGGATGACACACGGTCCATGCGCGCCGGCTTCGTCCCGGCATAGGGCACCCCTGCCCCTTGGTTCCGGTCAACGTGGAGGACGTTTACAGCGCAGATGGCCGTGAACAAAAGATGGCATACGTATACCCACTTTATGCGCAATCGGCTAATGATGCTCTAAGGCCACGCAAGAGCCGGTCAGGAGGGCGCGCAATCATGGGGCAAAAACGGTCGAACAGGCCCACCAGTTTTGACATCGCCTATCGCGCCGGCGTGTCCCAGCCCACGGTCAGCCGGGCGCTGCGCGGGTCGCGATCGGTCAGCGCCGAGACGCGCGCGCGGATCGAGGCGATTGCCCGCGAGTTGAACTATACGGTCGACAAAAACGCCTCCTCGCTGCGTTCGCAGCGGGCCAACACGATTGCGCTGCTGTTTTTTGAAGAGCCCAGCGAGGATGACTCGCGGATCAATCCCTTCTTTCTGGCGATGCTCGGCTCGATCACCCGGCAATGCGCCAATCGCGGGTTCGACCTGTTGATTTCGTTTCAGAAAATGGAGGACGACTGGCATACCCGCTATCAGGACAGCCACCGCGCGGACGGGCTGATCCTGCTGGGCTATGGCGATTACACGCAATACGAACAGCGCCTGACGGGGCTGGTGGCACAGGGCACGCGCTTTGTGCGCTGGGGCTCGGTGCGGCCCGACAATATCGGCGCGACCGTGGGCAGCGACAATTTCGGCGCAGGCCAAATGGCGGGGGCGCATCTGATCGCACAGGGCCGCCGCGACATCGCCTTTCTGGGCCAGGCAGATGAGCATTATCCCGAATTTTCCGACCGTTATCATGGGCTTCAGGCGGCATTGGCGCAGGCAGGCCTGAGCGTGAACCCGGATTTGCAGATCGGCGCGCTGACCACCGAGGAATCGGGCTATCTGGCCGCGCGCGCGCTGATTGCGCAGGGCGTGCGCTTCGATGCGATCTTTGCCGGGTCGGACCTGATCGCCATCGGCGCGATGCGCGCGCTCTCCGAGGCGGGCCTGTCAGTGCCGGGCGATGTGGCGCTGATGGGTTTTGACGATATTCCCGCCGCAGGCATGACCAACCCGTCGCTGACCACGATGATGCAGGATTTGAAATCAGCGGGCATTTTGCTGATCGAAACGCTGCTGGCCCAAATCGAGGACCGCCCCCTGCCCTCGCCCGTTTTGCCCACGCGGCTGGTACGGCGCAAAAGCTGCGGGGGGTGAGCGGCACCGGGCAAATGACGCAGGCGATTTGCCAACCGAGCATAAGGTATTCGTATACGTGATTGCCCCGCGCGCCCGTCCATGCAAGGCCGGGCGCAAGAAACAGACCACCACGCGGAAGGGGAAATCATGTCGGGCAAGCCCAAACTTGGCTGGGCCGGGCTGTGTAATGTCAGCTTTGGCTTTTTCGGCATCCAGATCGGCTTTGCCCTGCAAAATGCGAATATGAGCCGGGTTTTCCAGTCGCTTGGTTCCTCGATCGACGATCTGCCCGCGCTGTGGATTGCCGCGCCTTTAACGGGTCTGCTAGTCCAGCCGGTGATCGGGCATCTGTCGGACCGGACGTGGCTGGGGCGGCTGGGGCGGCGGCGGCCCTATTTTCTGGCGGGGGCAGTGCTGGCTTGCCTCGCCTTGCTAGTCATGCCGCTCCAAGGGGCGCTGCTGGGCGCGGCGATGCTGCTCTGGCTGCTTGACGCCAGTCTGAATGTGGCGATGGAACCGTTCCGCGCCTTTGTCGGCGATATGCTGGACAAGCGCCAGCATACGGCGGGCTATGCGGTACAGACCGCCTTTATCGGCGCGGGGGCGGTGGTGGGTTCGCTGTTCCCCTCGCTGCTCGACGCGCTGGGCGTGGCCAATGTCGCGCCGCAGGGGCAGATCCCCGATACGGTGCGCTATAGCTTCTGGGCGGGCGGGGCGATCCTGCTGGCGGCGGTCTTGTGGACGGTGCTGAACACGCGGGAATATTCGCCCGCGCAGATGGAGGCTTTCGGCGAGGCGCCCGCCCCTGAAACCGGCCCCGACCTTGCGCTGGCGGCGCGCTCGCCGTTGGGAGCCTTGCCGTGGATCGGTGCGGGCGGCGCGCTGGCGGTCTGCGTGGCGCATTGGGCACTAGCGAAGGAGCTTTATCTGCTGGCCGGTCTGCTGGCAGCCTATGGCGCGGCGCTGATCGCGGCCATCCTGCTGGCGCGCGCGGGGCGCACGTCGATGCTCTCCAGCGTGGTGGGCGATTTTGCCGGTATGCCGCCGCTGATGAAGCGCCTCGCGCTGGTGCAGTTTTTCAGTTGGTCGGCGCTGTTCATCATGTGGATCTATACCACGCCCATCGTTGCCCAATATCATTTCGGCACCACCGATCCGGCCAGCCCGGCCTATCAGGCGGCGGCCAATTATGTCGGGCGCCTGTTCTCGATCTATAATGGCGTGGCCGCGCCTGCCGCGCTCATCGTGCTGCCGTGGCTTGCCCGGCGCATCGGCAAGGCGCGCACCCATGCGGTCAGCCTGATGGCGGGGGCGGCGGGATTTGGCTCCTATCTGGTGCTGCGCGATCCGGCCTGGCTGATGCTGTCCGAGGTGGCCATCGGCCTTGCCTGGGCCTCGATCCTGGCCATGCCCTATGCGATGCTGGCCTCCAGCCTGCCGCAATCCAAGCTGGGCGTGTCGATGGGTCTGTTCAATGTGTTTGTGGTGGTGCCGCAATTGCTGGTGGCCACGGTCATGCACACGATCATGGAGGCGTTTTTCCCCGGCGCGCCGGTGTGGACCATGGCTTTTGCCGCCGCCACGTTGATGCTGGCCGCGCTGGCCACGTTAACCTTGCACGGCGTGGATTGAAACCTTCGCATCAACGGCTAGTTTGAAAGGCGCAACCACAAGGAACCGCCCCCCCATGCCCCCCATGCCCCCCATGCGGGTTCTGTCGCAAAATTTGCGGTATTCCTATATGGCTGTGCGCAACGTGATGGGATTGTGGGAGAAAAGGGTGTTCAAAGGT
>NZ_JBWBQS010000036.1:0-11060 GCF_056279125.1 Novosphingobium sp. Sphag1I
TCCACGCCAGCTTCGCCGCGCTGGCAAAGAAATGGGCGCCCCGTCTGCGAAAGGCCAAATAGGCCGCGTCAACGCCGCATTCCGTCGGCGCTTACGTATTTCAAGCAGTTATTTACACTGCTTTTTGCAGCCTGCAGCCAGATGGGCATTGAAAGAGTGTGGACGATTTTCATGTTAGCTCGAATGACACATTTCAGCTCATGGTATCGAACGTGTCTTTATGCGGACAATGTAGGCTCAGCCCGAAGCGAAGCAGATGCATGAGCGGCAGCTATCCGTCTTGGAAGCTTTCAAAGCCGACATACCGGACTGTCCTCAAACCCAGTCATTCCAGCCAGCCATCTCTTATGGCAAGAATGTGATACCTTCTTTGCATATGATCGCTGCCGTCAGGACCTATGGCAACGTGCAATATGTTAAATTCTATATGTGTTCGTCGCCTGAGACGCCATGCTTGCTCCAGAGTTTAGGCTCATGCTTCATCGTTCGCTGAACAATCAATGATTGTCCAACCTCGACCTGCCAAGGTCGCTAGCTCGCCATCTTGAAAAGCGTCTCTTCGCATGGCTAGGCAAAGCAGATGCGTCGGCCGCGTCATAGCAACATAATGGAGCTTGAGCCGCCCGACCGTTCGAATTCCCTCGGGCTTTACCTTCCCTTTGCCGTTCTTCGTGGCGCCGCCCGACTTTTTTCCCAGCAGCCATGGCCTGAGCTCATCGAGGTGGTGGGCATGATAGAAGCTGTCGAGGACTAACGTCGCCGTATGCGTTTCGCCCTTGACCGAATGGATAGACCCCAGGCGAATGCGAACCTGCGCTGCACCCGCAGGATAGAGGAACAGATTGTCAGCTCGCGCGGGGACCACTTCTTCCTCGCCCTCAACCTCTGGTACCGGAAAGGCCGTCAAGAACGCAGCAACGCCCTCGCTTAACGCCGGAGTGTTACTCAAGCAACGTACCACGGCTTCGGCATATCCTGCTGCCTGAGCACCCCAGACAGCATGGGGGATATCACCCTGATGCTTTAAAATGATTTCCTGGAGAGCGAGATAGTCGGCTCGCGCATCGCCATCCCCAAGAAGCTCGATCACCCGACGATGAGGAGACTTTCGCGCCCCGGAGCCATGGGAACCACCTTCCATTTCACTCGCGGCGATCAAGGCCGCAGCTGCAGCATTCACAAGCTTGTCGGTGTTGCCCTGCCCCACTGCCTCGAACCGAGCTCGAGCCAGATATTGGGCGAAGCTACCAGGAGCCGTCTCTCTTCGAGCGCATGCGGGGTCATAGCTTGGCGCATAGTGCGACATCGAGCGAGGAATGCGATCATCCTCGCCACGCTCATGGACCCCCGCAACTGCCGTGAACACGCCTTTCGTAAGGACAGAGGCATCAAAACTGTCCACAAGGTGCTGTCCATAGCGAGCCAGCACGTCCTCAACTGAAGCATCATCGAAGAGAAAAATCGTAGGCGCCACAGCGGCCGCGCCGAGGTGAGCCGGTGGACCAGCACCAACAAGCTCCTGTGGGGCCACCCCAAATCCTTTTACACGATCTGCCAAATCCTGCCCGAAACGGTAGCTACGCGGCATCGAATGGACGACTGCTCCGGGAAAGGCGTCCGTTTTGGCACCGGTTTGACTGGCGCTGGCATAGATCGCCTGATTGGAATCGCCAAACCGCTGCCGTCGTGAAGGCGCCTCCCCATCGCAAAAGATGCGGTGGAGCAGCGCCGATTGCGTCTCGCTGTTGTCCTGTGCCTCATCGATAAACACCAAAGGAAAGCGCCGTCGCAACGTCGCGATTGCTTCTGGATGATGATCGAGCAGCTCGTTGGCCCAGACGAACATCTCGTCGAAGCAGAAATATCCTTCTTCGCTTGAAGCACGTCGCGCCTCAACGACGGCCTTATATGTAGGGGTGTGCTGGCCAAATCTGCCAATCTTCCCGCCGCCATAGTCCGTATCAGTGTAGATAAGGCAGGTTTCATTCAGTCCGGCTTGTTCCAACGCCCAGCGGGACCCCCGGGGTAACTTGCTCCATCGTTTCGCAAGTGCAATCTGAGTGTCGATGCAACGCACACCGTTCGCCTTTGAGCGGAGCCAGGGCAACGCCAGAAACTCATTTACAAAGGCGTGGATCGTTCCAACAAAATGAGGGTAACGCGTGAGCGCAATGCCCGCCGCCGAATGGCTGAGCTTAGCGCTGATCTCGTTGCGCGCCGCATTGGTGTGTGACAACACGCAGATGCCCTGCTGACGATAAGGCCAGCGCGTCGCCAGCACTGCCAGTTTCGCAACCAGCAAAGTGGTCTTACCACTTCCCGGGCATGCTTCGAAATCGACTGTATCCATACGCAGCATGGCCTGAAGCCGGCTGTCATCGCCATTTGCGGGGGCGAAGCCATTTGGCCCCAGCCCCATCAACTCCGAAGCCCAGGCAACATCCTCATCGCGAATGAGATCGTCAAACATCCTTTAGGCCGCCGGCGCCGGCGCCGCAGCCGGCGGGTTCGCACCACCCGTGCCGCCGGCGTGAGGCAGCGGAGCAAAGGGGCCGGTGACGTGGGCAATCGCGTCCACGACATAGGGTGGGAGCAACCCGCGCAGCTTGTCTGCATCGAGATGCTTTTCCTTGAACTCCTTCTCCAGCAACTCGGAAAGGTATTGCGCGCTGATCGCCTTAGATGCGCCTTCATCCTCGAACAGCGCATAAACATGAGTTGCAAGCGTCGAACGATCATGCCCCGCCTCGATCAAGAGCTGGTAGGCAGCATCAGCTTCGACAAGGATAACAGCCTGAGTGACCTTGCCGGCATTCAATCGGTCATCGGCTTTTGCTAGGCATGCCGCTCGATAGACGTGCTTGTCCAGTCCATAGAAAGCGAGATCGAATTCAAGCGTCCATTCGTCGGCGACGAAGGTTTCGACCTTCTGACCAGAAGCCTTCGCCCTGCGTTCTGCACGCCGCTCGTCGAGCTTAGTGCCAGGGAAATCCTTCTTGACCCGCCATTGCCTCTTCGAGCCTGGCAATTTTGGAATTTCTTCCCCATCCTTCAGTTTGCCGACGATCCACGGCGCATTATCCGGCATGACGTCCATGTCAGTAATACAGGCAACAGGAATGTTGATGATCCCATCAAACTTAGGATCCTTACGCATGAAAATGCGTGCATAGCGGCCCAGACCGACACCCCCGACGTTGACCACCGAGACTCCGTGGTGATGGAAGTCCCGCCCCAGCAGCCTTCCAAGCACTGGCAACAGAATGTTCTCCGCATCCCCCTCGACGATCACAACGGCACGCGCGAAAAACAGGTTTGCCTTGGTCACATCAAGAAAGCGCTCGAGAAACCGGTAGTCTGACCCGCTGAGCTCCGTCTTGTCCTTGCTTAGCGGAAACGCACGACCGCCTTCGATCAGCGCCAGACCGTCAAGCTGCAGTTCCGAAGCAAGGTGAGGGCTGTGTGTTGTCACAAGGATCTGAATGCGCTGCTCATCGGAGCGCTTTTTCTGCGCCTGAGCCTGCAAAAACGACATCAGCCTCAATTGCCGTTGGGGGTGAAGATGCGCTTCGGGCTCCTCGATCAGAAGCAGCGGGAAGCCATCACTTTCTGCCGCTAGCAGCAGCAACTCGCAAGCCATGAAGAGCAAATTGTTAGACCCAAGCCCTCGACTGTGCAGGCTGTCGGGGTCCGCCGAGGCCGTGAGAGCCAGCTCTAGTTTCTCGAGCAGCTGCCGCAGCCGGAGGCTGTCTTCCTGCGCACCGGCCACGCCAATCCGCGCTTGCAGGAGATCATTGGCAAACGACAGGGGCTTCAGGTACTCATCATTAAGCCTCTGTCGCGCTTGCTTGATGCCTTCACTCGCGCCGAAGAGATGGCTCGCGTAGTCCCCGAGCCCCAGCACACTGAGCGTCGCCGGATCAGCCGGCGGTTTAGCTTCCTTGTCAAACGGATTGCCTGTGTCCCGGATCTCTTTGGTGTGCTGGAGGATCTGCGACAACCTGGATCCCCGCCCGGCACTCATCGCCCGCTCAGCATCCCGCAAAGGCCGCAGATATGTTGCAGTCAGCAACGATCGCGCAGCGAGATCGAGCAATGGACCATCTCCATGCGCCCCTGTTCGCCATTCGGGTGGCAACACCCGTCGCGAGCTGCCTTCCTTGGCATTGCGCTTCGCAACCCAAGTCACGATCAACACGGTATCGGTCGCGCCCTCGATCGTCTCATAGGTAAGGAATTCCGCGAATGCGCCACGATCGGCCACAGTCAGGCCTCGAAACGTCAGCCGAATAACGATCTGATCGGCTCGTGCCCCGCCAAGTGCCGCCTGATGGAAGTCCAAGGGATCCACCCGCAGCACATCCTGGTCACGCGTGCCCAAGACCAACCGCAACCCATCAATGACCGCAGTTTTTCCGGCATCGTTCTCACCAACTAATGCGGTAAGCCCCGGCGAAAGCGGCAGAACGAAAGCATGGTCATCAGCGCCGAAGAGCCGGAAATTTTCGATACGAATTTCAGCGATATACACGTGAACATCCCCTCATACATGTCCTTTAGCAGACTGCGTGAGAACCGGAAACCTTGCACATTTGACGGCTCACTGCATATCGACCAGCGGGCAATGATTGCCTCAGCTACCCCGCGGCAGCATCCTCAGTCTGTCAGGTGCAATGAGAGCGTTTGGCGCAGAAACTCGGGTGGTTGCATGCGTTGAGCGAAGCGGCCGCGCTCTCAACCTTTCACGGAAAGTCCTGAAGGAATACCCGGGAAGCTGCCTCCATGGCAGCTTCCCGGGCCGCATTATGCCATCAACCCGGCCTGTAAATTTCCTGGGAAAAGCAACATCGCAAAGGCATTGGCGATCTGTCTGGCACTACCGTCCGACAAACCTTTCACATTGCCAACCATTGAGCTGCCGCTGAAAAAGCTTTTGGGTTCAGCCCCTAATGCGATGAATTGGTAGGTTTTGAACAATACCTGGCCCATATCTCCATCGCCAGCTTTCCGAACCATCTGATCGTAATCAGAGTCCATGGTGATATGGTCCCATTCAACCGTGCAATATTTCCTTGCTTTTGCGATATGCAGGAAAGGGATTGCTCTCTTTTTGCATTCGAAAAACCAGGTATCTCTGCCCTTGGCATCTCGCTTGTCAAAAAATTTCCATGCCGGCTCAGGCCAAGCGATATCTTTAAAAATCATGTGAAGATATTCAGATGAGGTCTCCTCATACCCCAACTGAGCAGCGCGTTCTTCGAAAGCCTCAAAATCGACGTTAAAGGCCGTCACATCTGTCAATTGGCTGCCGGCTGCCAGGAAAGAGGCATGGGATCGAAAACCCAGAAGAGAAGCGATTGCTTCGGTGGCGTGCGCCGAACGCATGCCAAAATCATTCCGGAGAACGGATTTCAGGAAACGGATGTTATGATGATTGGGTAGAAAAATAGCCATTACGAATTCCAACGGGTAGGATCGGTCGCCATTTAAACGATCTGGCCACTGGAATTGCGAGCAGCTACTCTAAGCAATATGGATCCGTTTAGCTCGGCGACAAGCTTGGAGGTAAGGCCAGCGCGGATTTTGACTATCGTTTGCTCCGCTGTCAATTGCCCTCATGAATTTTTACACCTTGTCAGGTTCCCGCTGACGATCGGTCCACCAAGGGCCGGGTGCCCCAAGTGGGACAACATGGTCGCACCCAAATCGATCCTGGGTTTCGTCGCTTGCGGTCGCGACCGGCGATCCAGGATTGCTTGGGTAAAAACCCACCGAGCTGATTTGCCTGTATCCCTCAAGGTGGCAATGAACGGTCATGATCGACAGCTCGACCGCCCTCACAATGATCCACACCTCCGACTGGCATCTGGGCCATGAGCTGAACGGCCACGACCGGCAGGCCGAGCACGATGCCTTCCTTGACTGGCTGCTTGAGCAGATTGAAGCGCAGGCCGCCGATGTGCTGCTGGTCACCGGCGATGTCTATGATGTGGCCAATCCGCCAGTGTCCGCGATGCGGCGGCTGTTCCGCTTCCTCCATGCCGCGACCGCCCGCAGGCCCGGCCTGCAAATCGTCATTTTGGGCGGCAACCATGACAGCGCGGGGCGGATCGATCTACCCTCAGCCTTGCTGGGCGATGGCGGCGTTCACTTCATCGGCGCCCTGCCCCGGCGCGAAGGCGCGCCCGATTTCGACCGCCTGCTGATCCCCCTGCGCGATGGCTCGGAGCAAGTGGCGGCATGGTTGGCCGCCGTGCCCTTTTGCCGCCCGGGCGATCTGGGCACGTATAGCCTGCCCTCGCTCTACGCCGCCGTTACCGACGCGGGCATGGCCATAGCCGATGATCTGCCCCTGATCCTGACCGGCCATCTGCATGTGGCGGGCGGCGACACCTCCGACCTCTCCGAAAGGCGCATCGTGGTCGGCGGCGAGGAAGCGCAGGCCGCCAGCCTGTTCGACGCCCGCCCCGCCTATGTCGCCCTGGGGCATTTGCACCGCCCTCAGGGGATCACGGCCGCGACCACGGTGCGCTATGCCGGATCGCCCTTCCCGCTTTCCTCTGCCGAGCGCGATTATCGCCATTCCATCGCCGTGGTCCGCTTGTCACGGAACGCCTGCGCGGTCGATCTGGTGCCGATCCCGCGCCCGGTGGCGTTCCTCTCCATCGGGCCGGCGCCGCTGGATGAAGCGGTGGCGGCCATCGAAGCGCTCGACCTCGACCCGATGATGCCGGGCGAGATCTGGCCCTTCATCGAGATCGCCGTGCGGATCGATGGCCCCGAGCCACATCTGCAGGCGCGCATCCTGGGCGCGCTGGAGGACAAGCCGCTGCGTCTGGTGCGCATCCTGTCGGTGCGGGCCGAGACGCCCGAGGCGGCCAAGGACCCAATGAGCGGCGCAGATCTGGCCGAGCTAGCCCCACATGACGTCTTTGCCGCGCTGCTCCGCCGTGACTATGGTGGCGAGGCCCCTGCTGAGGATTTGGCCGCCGCCTTTGCGCGATTGCTGGTCGAAACCGAAACCGCTGGGGAGGACCGCTGATGCGCATTCTGGCCATTCGCGGCAGCAATCTTGCCAGCCTTGCCGGTGATTTCGCGGTCGATTTCACCGCGGAACCACTGGTGTCCTCAGGCATTTTCGCCATCACCGGGCCGACCGGCGCTGGCAAATCCACCCTGCTCGACGCGGTATGCCTCGCCCTGTTTGCCGAGATCCCCCGCCTGCGCGCAGCGCCCGCAAGCGGCAGCGTGGGCGCGCAGGACAATGGCATCGCCGCGCGCGACGCCCGCTCCATCCTGCGCCATGGCGCGGGGCAAGGCCATGCCGAGGTGGACTTTGCCATGCCCGGCGGCGGCCATTTCCGCGCCCGCTGGGAAGTGCGCCGAGCGCGCGGCAAGGCCGACGGCAATCTGCAAAACCACAGCCATACCTTCGAGCGGCTCGATACAGGCGAGCGGATGGGCGGGACCAACACCGAAACGCGCGCGACCATCGCCGAAATCATTGGCCTGACCGCAGACCAGTTCACCCGCGCGGTCCTGCTGGCGCAAGGCGATTTCGAGGCCTTCATCCGCGCGGATGCCAATGAGCGCGCGGCGCTGCTGGAGCGGCTGACCGGCTCGCAGATCTACACGCGGATCGGCCAGCGCGCCTGGACCAAGGCGCGGGAGTTGGAGGCCGGGATCAACAGCTTGCGCCAGCAGATCACCGGGCAACAGGGGCTGGATGATGAGGCCCGTGCCTCGGCGGAGGTGACGCTGGAGGAGGCCGGGCTGGCGCAGGCGCAGGCGTTGGTCCGCAAGGAGGCTCTGGAGGCGGAGGAGCGGCGGCAGGCGCGGGGGCGCGAGTTGCTGGCGGCGGTGGAGCAGGCCGGGCAGGCCTTGCAGCAGGCCTGCGACGCCCATGATGCGGCGCTGCCTCGCCGGGAGGCTTTGGTTCGCAACCGGAAGGCATCGCAATTGCTGCCTTTGTCGGCGGCGCAGACTGCCGCGCGGCAGGATGTGACGTTGGCCGACAGCCATCTGACGGAGCGGAGTAAGGCCGTCGAAGCGGCTTCGCAAAGCGCCGACGCACGCATTCAGGAGGCCGAGAACACTGCAGTCGCCTTGGCCGCGCAGGAGAAACAGGCCCGCCAGTTGGCCCCGGCGCTGGAGGAAGCCCGCAGCCTCGACCGCCAGATCGCCGAAGCATCGACGCGTCTGGAGCAGGCGCAGCAAGACGTGTCCCGCACACAGGCCGATGCCACCCGGACCAGCCATGCTGCCGCCTCGGCGCGCGATCTTCACGATGCGGCGCGGGCGCGACTGGCGGCAGCCGAAAGCTGGCTGGCGGCCCATGCCGCTCTGCGCGGGCTGAGCGAGCGTGAGGCAGAACTCACCGCCCTGATCGCCGGGCATGCCGCCACGCAGGCCGATCATGACGCGGGCGTGACCGTTCTGGCCGAAAGGGAGGAGGCTGAGCGCAAGGCTCTGGCCGATCATCGCGCGCAGGGTGATGGCTTGCGCCTGACCGAGGAGGCGGCCCAAGCCGCCACCGCCCAGCGCCAGCAGGCCGAGGCCAACCTGCCGCCGGAGGGGGCCTTGGCAGAGGTTGCCGCGCGGATCGAGGCGATGGGCGGGGCGCAGCTTCGCGCGTTCGAGGCGGCGCAGGCGGTCCGTGATGCCGAGCGCGGCGCGGTGGCGCTGGAAACGACCCGCCAGCGCCTGCAGGCAGGTCACCTCAGGCTCGCGGAGATCGAACGGACTTTGGCCGATCAGACCGTGGCTTTGGCCGGTGTGGATGCCCGGCTCATCCAGGCGCGGCGCGTGTTGGCCCAGTCGCTGGCGGCCTCTACGGAGGCAGCGGAAGCGTTGCGTGCCGGGCTGGTCGAGGGTGAGCCCTGCCCGGTTTGCGGCGCGGCGGAACATCCGCTTTCCGCGCTGGAAAGCCTGCTGGGTCGGCATCTGGAGGAGAACCGCGCCCAGACGGCAGCTCTGGAGCAGGAATGGACCGGGTTGCGCGGCGATCATCAGGCGATGTTGCGGGAAAAGGAAGCGTTGACGCAGCAGCAAGCGACGCTGGCAGACGAGGAAGGCGATCAGCTGTCCGCCTTGGCGGGTCTGAATGCCGCCAGCGAAGATGCCGGGGCATCGCTGCAACAGGCCATCGACGCCTTGGGGATCGAGGCGGGACCGGATCTGGGCGAGCGATTGTCGGCCCTGCGCCAGACGGCCAACCGGCAGCGCGATGCGATGCAGGCGGCGCAGGCTGACGTTGATCGCACCCGCCGCGCCGAGGATGCGGCGCGCCATGCTCTGGAGGAAGCGCGAAGCGGTGAGCAGGCCGCCCGCGACCGGCTCCGCATGCGGAGCGAGGCCGTCAGAGAGGCCCGTGCCGCGCTGGCCACATGGGCCGCCACGCTGGGCCGAGAGGGTGATGTGCTGGATCATGCGCTGGCGGCGATGGTTGATTGGCGCAGCCTGTCCGATGGCGCGGCATGGGTGCGGGGCGAGGCGCGGTCATGGCGCGACCATGCTGCCGAGCAGGCGGAAGCGGCACAGGCCTTGCCCGCTTTGGCTCAGGCGTTGGGTGAGGCCGGGAGTGCCCGCGATGTGACGGCGGCACAAGCGCGTGCCGCAGCGGAAACATGGCGCCAGCGGAATGAGGAAGCCGCAGGGTTGCGGAGAAAGCGTGCAGCCTTGCTGGATGGGCGAGCCGTGCCGGATGTCGAGCGCGAGATCGGTCAAGCCACCGACACTGCGCGAAAGGCCAGCGAAACAGCGCGTGATCGGCGCGAACAGGCGGCCCGGATGCTGGCCGGTGAGAAAGCCGCCATGACCGAGGCCGAGGGGCAGCTGACCAGGGCCCGCGCCACGCTGGATCAGGCGGACTCGACCCTGACAGAGGCGCTGGCCGACAGCGGTGTGATGGCCGCCGATCTGGCGCGTGTGGCCAGCCTTGGCGCCGAAGGATTGGAGGCCGAAGCGCAGGCCTTAACCCGCATCGAGGGCGCCATGCGAGAGGCGCAGGCGGTGCTGGACAAATGCCACGAGGATCTGGCTCGCCATGCGGTATCGCCTGCTATGGACGAGAGTTTGCAGGGTGACACGCTGACAGCGGCTCTGGCCGAGGTCCGCCGAGAGCTGGATGCCATGACTCGCGCGCTGGAAGAGGCAAGGCTGGCGATCCGGCAGGACGATCTGGTGCGCGAACGCACCGCCGAATTACGCGCCCAGTTGGAGGCGGAAAGCGCCAAGGCACATGTCTGGCTTCAGCTTTCCCAGCTGATCGGCGACAGCGAGGGGAAGAAATTCCGGCGCTTTGCGCAGGGGTTGACGCTGGACCGCCTGCTGGAACAGGCCAACGCCAGCCTGGTGCAGCTCAAGCCCCGTTTCGCGCTGGAACGCGGCATGGGCGGCGACATGCTGATCCAGGTGATCGACCATGACATGGGCGGACGGGTGCGCGGGTTGCACAACCTCTCGGGCGGCGAGCGTTTCCTCATCAGCCTCGCGCTAGCGCTGGGGCTGGCCGCCATGTCTACCGCGCGCGGCGTCCGGATCGAGAGCCTGTTCATCGACGAGGGCTTTGGCGCCCTCGATCCGTCAAGCCTTGGTCAGGCGCTGGCGCTGCTGGAACATCTGCATGCCACCGGCAGGCGTGTGGGCGTCATCAGTCATGTCGAGGAGCTGAAGGAACGCATCGCCGTCAAGATCGAGGTCAAGCCAACTGGGCGCGGCACAAGCCGGATCGAGGTGAACAACGGTTGACCCGCCTCCGAGCCAAAACCAGCTCTCCCTGCCGGGGTTGTTAGATTTCTTCGGAATCTGCAGATAGTCTCCGCAGTTCCATACTGGACATTCCAGCTGACCTGCCCCCCGTCAGTCCCTCGATCATAACGAGAGTCCAGCGGTTAAATACGATACCTCCATCCCGCCGTATTTGGCCTTCAGCTTGTAGAACGTCGCCGCGCTCAGCCCGTGCTTGGTACGCCTCCGATAGCGGCCGCCCGTGAGATCAGAATTGGCTCCGGCGGTTCTCGGCGATGATGTCCTGGAGACAGTCGACGCCATCGCTGGAG
>NZ_JBWBQS010000037.1:0-6048 GCF_056279125.1 Novosphingobium sp. Sphag1I
TCCACGCCAGCTTCGCCGCGCTGGCAAAGAAATGGGCGCCCCGTCTGCGAAAGGCCAAATAGGCCGCGTCAACGCCGCATTCCGTCGGCGCTTACCGAAGAACTGCGTTGCTTTTTTTAGAATGTCCCTCTCCTCCTTGAGGATACGGTTTTCCAGGCGCAGGCGCTCATTCTCACGGGCCAGATCGGCCTGTGGCTCCGCCACCAAATCTGTCGGGCGATAGTGAGCAATCCATTTGCCAAGCGTCGACTTGCCGACCCCCAAATCCGCGGCAACCCGCTCCCGTGACAGCCCGCTGGTCAGCGCGATCCGAACCGCCTCTCGCTTAAAATCTTCACTATGCTTCATCATCTCGTCGGTCTCCTGTTGCGAGCATAAAACGCTCAGGTGACCGGCACAAATCCGTTACAAGTCCATTCTTGAACCACTCATGCCCCGCCCAGTTCGATGTGAACAGCCCGAACGGAGTGTAGGGACCGTAGGCGATCAAAAAGGCCGATCTTCGTCGTCTTCGAGGTCGTCCTCTGCGGCCTCATCACTGTCATCGTCGTATTGGCTTGAGCGCTCCTCGATCGCAAACGCAACTGAGCCGAAGTCATTCTCCTCGAGATCCTGGAACACGCTCGGAAGTCTATTGGCCTCGAACAACGTGATCTCCCGCTGAGCGAGATCCTCGATAAGTTCGTTTTCAAGCGTCAGGCTTGCGCTACCAGCCCATTGTCGTGACCGCCACTCCAGAAGCAACGGCCAATAGGGACCAGCTCCGGTTTCGTTTGCGACGATCTCGTTCGCAGCCTCGAATACGACCGGCGCGACCAATCCCTGCTCGACACCAGAAAGCAGCGCCATCACTGTAAGTGGGCTGCAGTTCTGAACTATTAGGTTGGCTGTGCCGATCGGAATCTCGACACCGAGCCGGATCGCGGCATACAGCGCCCACGAGACCTCACCATCGTTTCCGAGGCGTCCATGTCTATCAAGTATCGCCACCAAGATCTGCGACCAGTCGCCAATGACAAGGTCACGGAAAGCCAGATGGCGCCAGACAATCATACGGGCGACATAGTCGATGGAATGCCCGAAATGTACCGCCGCTCGCTTGAGAAAGGGTTCCACGACAGCCCAATGCATAGCAGCGAGTTTTGACCTGTCTAAATAGCGCAGAGTGTACTTGAGGACCCCATCATCATTGTTGCTTGAAGTGAATGAAAAAGCGTATTCAAGCGCCGCACGAAGTCGTTCAGGGATCCGCCTTTCAAGCGAATTGCTCGCGAACTCGAACTTGGCGGCAATGTCGGTTGGCCACGTATCTGAAAATGAAAAGTTATCTGAGTAAATTGCAGTTTTTGTTTCGTTGATGTCCAATTCGAAGAAACGAATCGCTTCTCTGTATCGCCACAGGGCTTCCTCAGCTGCGGCGTGAGTATCAGCCCCAATCCAAACGTCGTCGACGTGCCTAATCACGTCACAGTTCTGGTGCCCGCCGCGTCGAACGAACTCTTGGTCAATCGCGGTGCCGATAACCTCTGCTATGTATCTTGACGCGTCCGGTCCGACCGGAACGCCTACGGTCTGGCCGTCCTGACCTGCCCGGACAATAAGATCGAGACGGTTGCCATAGCAATTCGCGGATGCGGGATAACGGTCCGCCTTTGCAGCCGCTCGCCCGTGCAATGCCCAAGGAATCGAATGGGTGTAGATTGTGTGGTAAAATCGCGAAATGTCCGTTCGCGCAACGAAGCGATACCTAGCAAGGCGCGAAAGCCGAGAACTTTCCAGCTCCGAGTGAGATGCAATAGTTACGGCCCGATCCAGTTCGGGGCTATGGACGGGTTTGGACAAGCTAAAGTTCGAAAGCGCGAAATGCTGCGTTAGCTCTGCCTCGCGGTCGGCGATGAAACGCGCAAGATCATGTGCCGTCGAGGGGTGAATAAACGAGAACTCACGACGCGTCATCCCGCGTTTTGATGCGTTGAACGGGGAAGACCTGACCGGATGCCGCCCGTCAGAGAGCCACCCATTGCGAGCGGCAAGGTTAGCACCTATCGCCGTAGTGACGAAAGTCGGCGGTAAATTCTCGGGCAAATACCCTTTTTCGAGAAGGTCGTGTTTTAGTGCCATCGGCATAACGATGACACCAAAAATGTATATTTGCTAGATTCTTCCTTGCTACCAGCAGTCCTACGCACTGCGACAGTGCTGCACAAACGACTGCTTCCGACGCCCAGGCCAAGGAGGCAGAACGTCTGGAATGGCGGCGGTACCGGTGGCGGGCTGGACGTCGCTCGAACAGGCTGTACCCGACCAGATTACGACGTTCCGATACGGTGCCGGGAAGTCCGCTTACACCAACACCGGCCATTCCACGCGCCTCGCCCCCCCCTGAACAAAGGACGGTTAGCGCACCTCCCGCGTAACGCTCGCTTTGGCGGGAAAGTTACGGGGAGTGGAGCCAGCCTGTTCAACCCCAAAGGTTTACAGCGCCAAATATTGAAGCGTTTGCAGGCTTGCCCTTCTTATGCGACCTTCCACTTCATGACGCGATTTTTGTCCACACTGCTTTTTGCCCATTTTGCGCTTCTCGCTACGCCCTGCCGTGCCGATCAGTGGCTGCCGCCTCAGCCGCAGACCTATGAAACGCCTGACAAGACATACCGCCTGCAAATCCGCCCGCGCGAACTGGTCAGCGCACTGGCCTATTTTTCCGACAAGGTGAAAAAGCGTGAATCAGCAGGCGGCGCCAAGGGGCAGCAACAGCGCAGGGCAACCGCGACCATCGAGCATGTGGGGGCCGATGGCGCATGGACCGCGCTGTGGTCCGGCCCGCTGACCAATGAGGTGGCGCCTGTTGACGCGTTGATTGCCAATGGCGGGCGCTATGTGGTCACCTTCGATAACTGGCACTCGATGGGCTATGGCCCCAATGTGGTGGTCATACATGACGGGCAGGGGCGCGTGATCCGTGCGATGGCACTGACGGACATTGTTTCCGAGGAGTATGTTTTCGCGCTCGGCCATTCGGTCAGTTCGATCCACTGGCGGGGGACGCCGCAATTGGGGCCTGATGATACGGTGCGCATCCCCGTCGTGGTACCGGGCGACCACCAAGGCTCGGAGGACGAGACCTATGTCGATGCGGTGATCCGGCTTGCGGATGGCGCGGTGCTCAGCGGCGCCTCGCCTGAATGGCGCCATGCGCAGGCCGCCGCGGCAAAAGAGGCGCAATCGCGGCGCGATTATGATGAGAGGGAAAGGAAGGCCTTTATCGCACCCCTGCTGGGGCCATCGGAAAACACCGAACCGGCATGGGATGGCTATCTGCTGGAGGCCTTCTTCCGATCTACGCCGCGCTGGAAGGACGACTATCCCGCGACCACCGTTCTGCGCGATCCATCCGCGCCAGATTACGCGCCGTCGGAAGGATGGCTGCGTGATGCATTGCTTGGGCGGAACTACCTTCGCGGGACGATGGCTTTTGCCAGCATCGCGCCCTTCGACCACTTCGTGGCGCGCATGAAAGCCATCCTGGCCGAGGCCAAGCCGGGCAGCCTCAGAGGCCTCAAAATCTACATCGCCGCGCCAACCAGCACGTTGCCGATGTTCAAGGTGATGTTTGCCAAGACCGGCGCGCAGGTCCATCTGTTTGACCCTTCGGTGCCCATTCCCCAGCGCCAGGAACGGTTGAAAGCCTATCTGGCGGCAAGCGCATAGGTCGCCTCAACCAAGGCCTGCTTTCGCTGAGGGCGTTTGGATGCCTAAATGTCAGCTGAGAGGGCGCCAGCAGTATCCGACCAACTATCGTCGTTCCGATACGGTGCCGGGAAGGTCGGCTTGCGCCAACACTGGCCATTCCACGCGCCTCGCCCCCCTGAACAAAGGACGGTTATCGGACCTCCCGCGTAGCGGTCGCTGCGGCGGGAAAGTCAGGGGGAGTGGACATAATTTTTCGGGCGATCAATGCAGTCAAATCGCATCGATAAACTTCTCGGTGAGAGGTTGTATCACTTCAGCCCGGAACAGTTCACAATCCCAAAATACGAGAGAACTTGGCTCCCCATTCGGATGTTCAGCACGGCAAGTGGCCATTATATCATAAACAACCGAGGTCTGATTTATATACGAGGCTTCTAAGTTGAGCCACGGATATAGTGATCGTCCTCTCATAATGTGGTCAGTGTTAGCATTTTTGACGAAACTACCTATCCTCACGTTCATAAATGCCCACGTGTTGCCTGATTTCTTCAGATGGCAATTTTCTGAAATCGGAAAGATCTCGACATATTTTTGCCCAATTGAAGTTAGGATTGCTTTGCTTGCGAGAGAAACGCGACCATTTTTAATAGGCCCCCAGCATGATAGGTCATGCGTGTAAGTGCCCAACGAAACGGCGCGACTTTTGTTTGCCGCAGGTTGATCGTGCCCAGGACAGCCTGACAATGTAATTACGACGATGATTGCTAGGGCTTGTTTGAAGATCAACATAACCGCATCATATCGAATGGGGCAATGTCAGCAATAGCACCGTGTCCGGAACGGCGCTTGTCGTCGAAATTTGGGGGGAAGCAGTCGTTAGCTCGCGTGACTAACGGGATGGTTCGCGTCCCCTTCCTCAAACTGCCAGCATCGGTATTATCCGCCGTCGGGTTGCCAAGCCTTAAAGGACCCGGTTTTTGCGAGTCTCCAGCTCATGCGAATATGAACCGGAATGATCGAAACCCGTTCCAAGCATGGCGCACGCAAAAGCTTTACGTTTGTGCCTGAGCTATCAGGTACAAGCAGCGCGGTGGGATTGTCAATATCATCAAATCTATAAATGTACCCATAGAGATTTTGACCAGTTTTTAGATCTCCATCCTCATTATCGAAGTATATACTCCTATCCGTGTTGATGGCGGCGTCTTTTTTTATGTAGATAAAATTTATGATTTTGGCGCGATAGGCAGTTCCTATTATTAATATAACGTCGTCCTGAATTCTTACTCCATACCGATCGCTCCAATAGCAGCCAAAATATTTTGATCGATTTTTAATTTCATGACCTGGCCCAGACTGCCTGGATAAAAAGATCTGCAGCCCAGCCAAAGAAGAGAAAATAACGGCCACTGCAATGTAGAAAAATCTTTTCATTTGCGAAAGGTCCTACATTATAAAAACTTTGTTCCAGCCACAGTATTTGAAAGTCAGACACCTCCTCCCAAACCTACAATGCCTCCATATGTGGTGAAAGTAATTTTACCGGACTTCGTTTTGTTAAACGATCTATTTGCATAATAGGTGAAACGGTCTGCACTTACATTGAGTGATGAGTTGCCGCCATTCAATAAACTTAGGTTATCAGCAGTAACTGCATTCGTACTAGGCGGCGTGGACAATTTCGGCAGTGATTGGAACGTCCGCGATTGGTGGAAAGTTGCCTTTCAAACTAAGCGTACTCGTCCCGATTTTGGCGAGGGCGTAACCGGCCAACTTTCCTCGCGGCGGCATGCCACAGCCGAGTTTCAAAGAGCCGCAATGACCTTGCCGCGTCCGCGTCACCGGCTTTTGCAGCGCATCTTAGCCAATGGCGATACCCGATCATATCATTGCGATTGAAGCAGCTCATCGCTGCATTACCAGCCGCGCGAGCATCGCCTTTCCGCCAGGCGCGATAGTAAAGGCCTGCAGGACTAAATGCGTCGGCTGGTTTGCCAAACGATGCCGCGTTGTTGTCATAGGAAAACCAGTCAGCCAGTTCAATCATCGCGCCGGTATGACCGCGAAGTGCCAAGTGCCACATGATGGGCATCCACTTGCCAATGCCTCGCTCGTAGCGGACTGTCAGCCCCTTCAAATAAAGGCGATCCGCAGCCGTTTCATTGCTGATGTAATCCATAAGCGGATAATCACCCAGCATATCAATGTCCGCAAGGGGCGGATGCTGCCGTTCGGCAAGGGCGTCCTGAATGTCCGCAAAGTCGAAGGGTTTCGGGCGCCGGCAGGCGTACGAAAGTCTTACAAGTACGACCCGCGGTGAGGTTTGCGCAGGTCTATGGGTAAAAGGGCTTTGGT
>NZ_JBWBQS010000038.1:0-5752 GCF_056279125.1 Novosphingobium sp. Sphag1I
TAGCGCTATCCAAAAGCTGGCGACGGCGAGGCATGGATAACTCGCTAATCAGACCGCCTGCGGCGGAAATGATGAGTGCCGCTAGTCGCGGCACACGCTAGGCATAGGCGGGTAGGAATCCGCACCCCTTCCACGTTGCGCAATGCTGCAAGGTCCCAATTGGCTATCAGGGGGTACAGGAGGCGATTTCCCGCCCGTAGAGCGTAGGGAGCGGTTGGAGGAAGGTCTGTGCGATCCAAGGGCTTGGCGTGCCCTAACGGGCACCAAAAGGGAAACCGGACTGATGCCAGTTTCTACAGCTTCCCAATATGGGAATTAAGGGTTGTTTCCCATATTGGGAAATGGCATAGCCTGCTGATGAGGATCATCGCCCGCAAAAACATCGTAGCCTATTTCACGACGCATCCTCTGACCCGTGCGTCACTGACACATTGGCTAGAGGTTGCAGAAAATGCGGACTGGTCTTCGACAATCGAAGTCATGGCCGATTTTTCAAAAGCAAAAACGGTGGCGGCGGAACGGGTTAGATTTGAAGTGGCGGGCGGAGATCATAGAATGATTGTTGCGTTCCATTTTCGGCGAGGGATCGCTTTCATAAAGTTTATTGGGACACATGCTGAATATGACCGCATCGACGCCGCGACCGTCGATCAGTTTTGAAGGACAGGCAAATGGATATCAGACCTATCAGGAATGATGACGACCATCGGGCGGCGGTCGATGAAATCCGCGCGCTCTGGAGCGCGGAAGCGGGCAGCGCGGACGAGGATCGTCTCGATGTGCTGGCAACCCTGGTCGATGAATATGAGCGGAAGCGGTGGCCGGTCGACAAGCTGGACCCGGTGGAAGCGATTGAAGCGGCCATGGAGGCGGAAGGGCGCACCCGCGCCGATCTGGCGTCCCTGATCGGGCAATCGCGCGCGACCGAGGTTCTGGCCCGCAAGCGGGGGCTGACCCTCCACATGATCCGCAAAATCGAACGGGCATGGCATGTCCCTGCATCGATCCTTGTCCGCGAATATCAATTATCGCGCTAAATCAGGGCTGCTGCTCGTAGAGGGGCACCCATTTTCCTTTGCACGTCTGGGCTTTGGCGTCCCATTTGGCGGTGCATCCGTATAGCTGGCGCTCGATCTTGGGTTCCTGCGCCCAGCGATAGGCGAGGGCCGCGGCGAAGATCAGTCCCAGCCCGATGAGGGCGGTGGTGATCCATTCCTTCAGGCGATCCCACCAGACCCCTGCGCTGACCCGCTGAAGCTCCCCAGCGGCCCGGTGGAGGGCACTGACCCCCACGCCTGCCTGTGCGGTCCATTCGGCGCGCTGGCGGGCGTCCTGTTCGATCTTCTGGGCCAGTGCGGCGACCTGCTGGGCGACCCCTTCGGCCCCGGCCTTGCGCATGGCGTCGAGCAGGGTGCGATAGTCTGCGCCGGGATCGGAGGGAGGGGGAGCATCAAACTCGGCAGGGTCGAAGGGATCAGGCATCGGCGGGGCCACCCTTGAAGGTCCAGCCCTCGAACGCCTTCCGGTCCTGATCGCGGCTGATCCGGCTCATCAGGTCATTGAGGTGGGATTCCCATGCGGGGTCTTTCATGGCGGCATCGAGGAGCAGACCGCCGAGGATGATCTTGCGGCGGGCATCGGCCTTGCGGTTCAGGGTAACGGCGCGGGCTTCCAATGCCTGCAACCGGGCCTTGGCCTGCTGGACCTTGCGACGGGCGGTTTCGATAGCCTCTGGCGTTGGAGCAGCCATGGTCAATCCTTTCGCTGTGCGATACTGATAGCACCGGACCCGACCGAGCGAAAGAGAGGAAGGGCGCACTTATGCAAACTTGCGTTTGCGTGCGTCAGGGGATACCCCTGAACCCCAGCGGGCTGTCGCCCGCGCCATGCTCCCGCATGGCAAGGTAAGGGCGCGGCGATGGCGAGCTTCCATCTTGCGGTAAAGACGATAGGCCGTTCCGCCGGTCGCAGCGCGACGGCAGCGGCAGCCTATCGTGCGGGTGTCGAAATCACGGATGAGCGCACCGGCCTCGTCCATGATTACACCCGCAAGCAGGGCGTCGAACATAACGCCCTTGTCGTGCCCGCCGACGCCCCGGCGTGGGCCAGTGACCGGGCCCTGCTCTGGAACGCCGCCGAACAGGCAGAGACGCGCAAGAACTCGACCGTCGCCCGCGAATATGAAATCGCGCTGCCCGCCGAGTTGTCGGCCGAGGCGCGGCGCGAGCTTGCGCTGGGCCTCGCACGGGAGATCAGCGAGCGGCATGGGGTGGCGGTGGACGTGGCGATCCACGCACCAGGTCGCGAGGGCGACCATCGCAACCACCACGCCCATCTGCTGACGACGACGCGGCGGATCGGCCCGGAAGGGCTGGGCGCGAAGACCCGCGAACTGGACCAGAAGACGAGCGGGGAGGTCGAGCGCTGGCGTGGCCGGTGGGCCGAGATGCAGAATGCGGCGCTGGAACGGGCGAACGTCCCGGAGCGGGTGGACCATCGCAGCCACCAGCGGCGCGGAATCGAGCAGGAGGCGACCGTGCATATGGGGCCGAGCGCGACGGCGATGGAACGCCGTGCCGAGCATCAGGCCATGCGGGAGGGGCGGGCCTATGAGCCAGTAACGATGGTGGGCCAGCACAACGCCGGCGTCATCGAGCAACGGGGCCTGCGCCAGTATATAGAGCGGGGGACCGAGTGGCTGCGCGATGCAGGGCAGCGGATATCGGGCAGGCTGCATGCGTTCGCGGCCACCTTGAGCGGCGCGGTCGATCGCGATCGGCGCGATGCAGCCGAGGCGCAGCGTCAGGAGCGGCTTGTCGCCGAGCGCACCCGTGAGCAGGCACAGGAACGCCAGCAGGTGCAGGACCGTGAGAAAGTGGCGGAGAAGTTCAGGACCATTGCCGGGAAGCGCGAGGCGGGCGGCCATGGCTATGGCGACCATAATAGCGACTGGAAGGCGACCCCGGAGGCGCTCCGCAAGGCGGTGGATGCCTATAACGGAGCGAACCAGCACACCAAGGATCTCTACATCGAGCGGATCCAGCGCGAACCCCAGATGGCGCGCGCGGTGGGCCAGTTGCTCCATGAGCGCGAGCTGGTCCTGCAACGTGATCGTGGCATGAGCCGATGAGGATGACGGAAAACCCTGAAATCGGGGTTTTCGTGCATATTCCCAATCCGGCAGGGTTTTTCGTGCAGCCAGATCGCGGCGGCGGCGCGGTCGTGAGTGTGCCGGTCAGCCATGCGCGGATTCATGTGTTTGTCGTCAGGCAGAAGCTGACGGTCAGCCGTCGACCATTTTTAGACGCTCTGAAGGCAGCAAGCGCGATCCGATAGCTGACGTGACAGTTCCAGATAAAGACGCTATCGGGATCATGCCGAGAATAGAGTAGCAGGGTGGTGTCTCCTGCGCCCGCAAATCGCGGGTTCTTCCCTGCCACGGCGTCAACCTGACCCTGTCGGGAGGACGCCTTGTGATAACAGGGCCGTGCCTTCCGACGAGAAACCGGAGCGCACATGAATTACGTTCTTCTCGCGGTAGCGATCATATCCGAAGTGATCGGAACCACGTTCATGAAACAAAGCGAAGGCTTTACGAAGCTGGTCCCCAGCTTGCTTACTGCACTTGCATATGTAGTCGCGTTTTATTGCCTATCGCTAACTTTGAAAACTATCCCAACTGGCGTTGCCTACGCCATTTGGTCGGGCTGCGGTATTGTGCTGATCGCAGCAGTAGCATGGATAATTCAGGGCCAGAAGCTCGACGTTCCAGCAATGGCTGGAATGGGATTGATCGTTGCCGGTGTCATCGTAATGAACGCGTTTTCAAAGACCGCTGCACACTAAACCAGAAAGCGGATCGTCTGTTTCATATGGTAAATCGCTGGAACCGGACGTTCCGCTTTCCACCCATCCAAGCCATCTTCTGTCACCGGAAACCAGGTGAATTGCGACGGGTTCCATTAAGGATCAGCGCCCTTCATCTCTTGCGCGGACGATGGCGCTAAATTCGGAAATTGCCTGCTGCACGTTGCCGTCATCGCACACGTTAAGCGAGTGGTGGACTGAAACGGCCTGATCGGTTCGCATTTCCAGCCAAGTAATCCGGGCTGTGTTCGGCGCGGGATGGGTCTGCTCTAGCGCGATCTGTTCACTATATCCCGCGATCACATCGTTGATGGCCTCCAGCGCGACCTCATAGCCAATGGCCTGCTTTTGGGACCATAAAGGGCCGGTTGGAGCATCCATGGTTTATTCCTCGCCGCTAGGGCTGTCGCCCTGGCGGCTGAACAGGCGCGACCAGAAACCGCGCTGTGGAATAGGTTGAGGGGCCGCGCGCTGATCGGTCAGGGCAAGCCGTTGCGCCTGTTCTCGCCAAGCGTTCCGTTCTTCACGTAGTTCCGCAACCTGCTCACGCAACATCCTGTTTTCAGCCTGTAAACCGGGGGTGTCACTACCTGTTATATCGGGCTGTAAAGGTTGCTGCACCTCATTTACAGGGGGCCATACGCGGAACAGTTCGACAGGCTCAATACGCCACTCGCCATTATCTGACTTTTGGCCGGAAACGCGTCCTGTCTTGATTGCTTTCATGAGCGTTTGGCGGGTGACACCGACCTTTTCCGACGCTTCTCTTAGGGTGATACCCATAGTGTCACTCGCTGTTAAGTTTGCCTGTATGGTATCTATATATCGGTTGCATCGTCATCGGGCGATGTATCGGATGCACGGAGCTTGTTACCTAGGCCAGTAACTAGCTGGGAGAATTCCTCCTGCATCGCTGGGTCAGGTTCCGGCTGTTGGGTGGCAGGCAAGTCTGGTTCCATTCCCGGTAGTGATGGTTCAGACGGGGGAGGAAGGCCGGGACCGCTTGGCAACTGGCGCTCCCCCGGAAACAGGTTAGGCAGGCGATGGAGCGCCGGTTGCGCGCCTAGCTCTTCACGATCCGGTTGTTCATCGTCTGCGATCAACACAGCCGCCGAAAATAGGCTGTAGCGGATGCCATCACGCTTGCCGGTCCATGCCACCCGGTCATTGATGACGTAGGCGCAGGCTGTCCCGGTTGGACCGATCTGGCGGACTTCGATCCACCCCTGTTCGCGGAGTATGGACAAAGCCCGCTTGAGGGTCGGGAGTGAGCAATGCGCTGCCTTTGCCAATGTCGTTTGGCTGGCCACAATGGCATTATGCCGTCCCATTTGAGCTACCAGCACATGAAGCACCGATGAAGCACGGGGATTGGCGATAGCCAGTTGCGCCCATCTCTCATGAGCAGCGCGATCAGTCTGCACCCATGTACCGCCCGGCGGGGTAGTCAAACCTAGTTGCTTTGACTTTTGCGACATTGGCACTCCCTAGTCCCACAGGCAGATAAATTTTGTCAGTCGTGAGCTAGGGGTAGCTCACCCATGAATGAATTTTGAAAGCGATTGAACAAAATCGAAAATGTCTATACCGCGAACCATGATCTAATTCCAGTCAAAAACTTTCGGATTTTATCCGAACCTAGCTCATGGCTGGTGAGCTAGGGGTAGCTCATAGCTGGTGAGCTACCCCCCCCTCATAAGATACTGATTAGCAATGTCTTTTTCTCTCTGCCTTCTATGATCTTATGATTATCCCCTGAAAGGGGGCTGCGAGTTATCCATGCCTCGCCATAGCGCTATCCAAAAGCTGGCGACGGCGAGGCATGGATAACTCGCTAATCAGACCGCCTGCGGCGGAAATGATGAGTGCCGCTAGTCGCGGCACA
>NZ_JBWBQS010000039.1:0-5425 GCF_056279125.1 Novosphingobium sp. Sphag1I
GGCCCACCTGATTAAGCGGCACGCTCGTTCGCACCTATCGTTCGCCGTTCGTTCTCCCTTAGCGTTGTTTAGCGTACTTTCCACGCTATGCCCTCCGAAGGCTGCGAAACCGGTTGATCTGGCCATCCCGATGTTCGGCTACAAAAATCATATCGGTATAGACAAGGCTCACGGCTTGATCCGCACCTGGGGTGCCAGCGCGGCCAACGCCCATGATGGTGCGCGATTACCGAACTTGGTCAGCAAGGCCAACACCGGCTCGGGCGTGTGGGCGGATACGGCCTATCGATCCAAGAAGAATGAGGCGTTCCTCAAGAGCGGCATGTTCACCAGCCACATTCATCAGAAGCGTAAGCCGAGGCGGTCATTGCCCGAGCGGATCGCCAAGGCCAACACACGGCGATCCAAAATTCGGGCCCACGTTGAGCATGTTTTCGCGGGGCAAAAGCACAGGATGGGCCTTGTCGTGCGCACCATCGGCATCGCCCGTGCCACCATCAAAATCGGCATGGCCAATCTTGTCTATAATTTCCAACGCCTCGCATGGCTCGAAGGGCGTACTGCGCCCGCATGAAAGGCAATGGCCTCACAGCAGGGCGCCAAGCAAACATCAGGCAGTCAAGAGAAGCCGAAAATCGGGCATCAACGCACCTGCGCGATCCACAATTTGGTGAGCTCGCCAAATTCCAAGGTTTTTCGAGCCGTCCAGCTTAATGATGCCATATCACTCTGATGATCTTGGGGCGGCCGCAGGAACCCGCAGCTCCCCCTACGGTTCTGTCGCAAGGATCTGGCCAGACCGAGAAGCGCTCTTTGACATGTTGAATTATGCGGCGAGGGCTTCGAACTGCTGGGCGACGGACGGATTTCGTCCGTCGCTCCGGGGCTGAACGGGCCACTCCATTTGATTTTTGCGGATCATGTGGATGAGTTCGATGCCCTCCAGGATGATCGCGGCGCTGGCCATCGACTTGAAGCCGAGCATCGGGCGGGTTCTCCGCTTGATCCGCCGGTGGTCCTGCTCGATGAGGTTGTTCATGTATCGGCTTTGGCGGATGATGACCGGCTTGGCCCGGGATCGCGCCCGCAATCTGACCTCGCCATGGCAGCGCCGGGCGGCTTCCAGATTGGTCTGGCTGCCGTCGATCGTGACCTGCGACGGCAAACCATGGCGCTTGTAGGCGCGCCGGAAAAACCGGCGGGCGTCCTTGAGATTGCGCTTGGCCGAAAACATGCAGTCGATTGTGGCGTCGGCCCTATCAATGGCACGGTACAGATACATCCATTGGCCTTTCACCTTGATGTATGTCACGTCCATATGCCATTTTCTCGAGACCCGCCGCTTGCTCCGGTTGAAATTGGACAGCAATTTCGGCGCATACCGCAACACCCAACGATGGATCGTGAAATGGTCCACGCTGATCCCGCGCTCGGCGATCATCTCCTCCAGATCCCGAAGGCTCAAGCCGTAACTCAGTTACCAGCGCACGCAGAGCAGGATCAGCGATGCATCAAAGTGGCGACCTTTGAACATTCCCATCCCTCAAAGGCTTGCCACGTTAACCCGCGAAGAGCCCTACCGCAAGTTTGCGACAGAGCCCGGGCGAAATCCGTCCGGCGCCCAGCAGTTCGAGGCCCTCGCCGCATAATTCAGCATGTCAAAGAGCACTTCTCGGCCCGGCCCAATCTTTGCGACAGAACAGAACAGGCTCGTCGATCAGCCTTGGCCCATCATGTCCATCGGATGGCGCCAGTGGGCGCATGGGTTCTGATCAATGAGACTTGGTATAAGGCGGGCTAAACGCCGAAACCATCTTTCCAGTTTATTTTATTGACAATGTATTCGTCAACAATAAATTCACCACAACCATCGGAGAATCCTGATTTATTTTTTACAACATCTATTGCATTTGAAGCCGATTCCTCACTATCGAAAATTCCAATGATTTTCAAACTTTCCGAATCGCCATCTATTTGATAGAATAGAATAAAAACAGATAAACTCATTCAAACCCCCTGTCAGCATACTTTTTTATTTGGTTAAATTCGGAACCGGGGCCTTTTTCGGTCCACCCGTTCTCGCCATACTTTTCATCCAACAATCTCTTAGGAAATTCCTTTCCACTTTCATTGGTACGTGGCGCCTTACCTTTTACCCACGAAGGGGCACCCTTTGCCGCCTCTTTTCCTGATTTATTGGTCTTTCGTTTTTTAAATTTGTCATCTGGATCTTCAGGTGGAGGCGAGGCGGAGGCTGCACCATGAGAACGCGCCTCGTCGGCGCAGCCTCTAGCAGTGCAGCCTCCAGTAGATGTAGGAGTAACGGCCATCCACAAAATACCAGCGACGCTGAATTTCCGAGCCCCAGAGACAACTATTTCAGCAGCCTCTTCAGCAGTCGGTAAAGTAACGTTAGGAATAGGCGGAAGTACAAGAGGAGGAAGGCAAATTATACTCTCACAAGTCTGACCGCTAAAATCAATCCCATCCATCGGATCATTGCCGACGTAGGCATAGAGGTTGACCTGATCCTTATACCCGATGGGATCGGTCTGGAGGAAGCGTCCGAGGGTAGGTGAGTAGAAGCGGGCCTTGTAATAATACATGCCCAGTTCGGCCATCCACGCCTGCCCGGTGTACTGGAACCTCCCTGTGTTGCTGGAACCGGGAATACCATATTCGTCATAGGTGTTGACGGCAAAGATGTTCGAGCCCGCGTTGTCGGTGACTAGTGCAATGCTGCCCTGCCAATCCGGACGCAGCATACGTTCGGAGGCGCCATCGAAGCCGCCGCCTTCGTACCAGGCAATCGGATCGTCGGATTCCATGTCAGCGCTATGGATATAGCGGCGCAGCAGGTTACCCGATCCGTCATACTCGCCGATCAGAGCGTCGCCGTCATAAAGGAAACGCGTCGTGCCTGTCGGGCCAGCCATCTCATAGAGGCGCCCGAGCGGATCATAGCGCAGCTGGGCATTCTTTGCGCCGCCTGCGTTCACCAGCCGGTTCTCGATATCGTAGAGAAACGTCGTCGTCCCGTCCGCAGTCAGATTGCCATTGGCATCATAGGTGAAGCTGGCGCCGCCCGCAGCCGTATACTGGTTCAGTCCGTTGGTCGTGTAGTTGCGGTTGACGTTGTAGAGGCCATTGAAGGTGAAGCTGTTGTTGCTCTTGGAGAGCGAGGTAATCTGGCTTGCCGGATTGTAGCTGAAGCCATAGGTGTTGGTGTAGCTGGTGTTGATGGCCGGCGTGTTGGCCAACGAGCTCAGGCGACCAATCGCGTCATAGCCATAGCTGGTGTTGACCCCGCCATTGAAACTGGCCCGCGTGCCATCGGCATTATACCCGTAACTTGCCACCGTGGCCGAGCCCGAGCGCAAGATGCTCGAAGGACGATCAAGGCCATCATAATTGTAAGTGACATAGTTATTGTCAGGATAGGTGATGCGGGTGCGGTTGCCATTGGCATCGTACTGATAGGATACGGTCCGCGTGGCGCCGTCCATCGTCAGCGCCGATGTGAGTTGCCGCCCGAACCCGTCGAACGTGTTGATCACGCCTTCGCCGCCGCTGTTGTCAAACTGCGCGGTCAGCTGGTGACCTTGCAGGTCATAACTGTAATAGACCGAACGGGTATGAGTGCTGCCCAGGCCCGAGCGCGACGGGACAACTTTTACCGTCACTCTGTTCAGCGCATCGTAGGTGTAACTCAGGACCGAGCCATCGCGTTTGCGAAAGCTCGTGCGATTGCCATTGGCGTCATAGGCATAGGCCTCGTAATCATCCGAATTGGCCGAGCCAGCAGAACTCAAGGCAGTGGCCTGCGTCGCGCCATTGAAGGACGTGGGTTTTGTAGTCGAGGGAAAGTTCCACTGCACCAACCGGTCGAAACCATCATAGGTGTAGGTCGCCCGGTTGCCATTGGCGTCAATCACGTCGGTCTGCTTGCCATTGGCACTATACGCATAAGTCGTATAGGCCTGCTCCAGCGAAGTGCCCACACCCTTGCGAACCTGAATAAGCTGGCCATATATATCATAAATATTCTTCGCGATACGGTCAGGTCCAGCGTTGCCCTCGGTATTTAGCGAGCAGGCCGATGAGGGAAGCTGTCCACCGGTGAGCGTGCCATCCCCAACCACACTCGGATAATTCGCCGAATTCATACGCATTGCGGTGCACAGCAATTGCCCCGCGCCATCGTAACTGAATTGCGTAACCTGCTTAACCGTCGTCAGATCATTCGCAACGACCGCTTCAACAAGTTTCCGGTCCAAGTCGTCAAAGCTTACAATGATTGCCTTGGATAGAGTGAAACCAGTCCAGTCCTTTGGCAAGACGCTTTCGGATTGCCAAGACGTGAGCGTTCCCTCTTCGGCCTTAATCAATCTGCCTGCCGCGTCGTAAGTGTTTCGAACTGCCAGGAAGGGGCCCGCCGCGCCATTCGAGGAAGGCCTGATCGTTCCAGTTTCACGCCCCGCCAGATCGTAACGATGCCCTGTGGTATATGCCGAGGCGGAAGTCTGGGCGTGCCCTGCCATAGGCAGGGCAAGAGAACCTACTGTAATTGCCAGAGCACCCGAAAGATGACCAATCTTCATACCACACCTCATGGGCAAGCATTTTGCGTGGCGCGAGGAGCGGTTTCACTCAACTTTCGGCCAAGTTTATCATAGGTGAAGCATGTGCGCAGACCGACAGCACCTGAAGTCTCTACAATTCCCTTCACCAGAAGGGCTTCCCACGTCCCGGCTGTACCATATTCATACGTGGTTGTTTTTACAGGTGCGCCCGTATCGCATGATACAGCAGGACTAGTCCCACTCGCGGTCTGACAGTGTGTTTCGGTTAATTTCACCCAAATCGGCCCTACCGCCTGCGACAGGCCCCCCGAGGAATTACGAACCCAGGCATATCGCGGGGTCCAGGTTGTCAACTCGAGCGGGCGCGCGCCGTTAGCCGTCGGCGCCGGCCGCATGACACTCAACACCCCGCCATGACCTGAGTCATAGGTATAATCCGTGACATTACCCAAAGGGTCCTTCGTCCATTGCGGCTTATTGCAGGTCGCATAATTCGTACAGGTGCCAGGATAGAAATAAGTATCCTGAATAATAGTATTTCCATCCTTTGATTTGTAATATCGTCCGCCCCTGACTCTTCGCGAACTGTATTGGTCACTTATGACACTCCCTTCTGGCGTGGTCACACCTGCAATGTAGCGGCCCGAAGTCCAAATAGAATAATGCTTCTGCAAAGACTGATCGGCAGTGGGATCGCTTGGGCCAATCCAATAATCAGTCGGTATAAATCTATCGGTATAAAATCTAAGAGCCCGCCCCGAAAGTTGTTGAGCAATACCAGCATGTTGTGATTCACGCCCCTTTGCGAAGAGATGGAGTGTATCATGGCATGGACTGGCATT
>NZ_JBWBQS010000040.1:0-5118 GCF_056279125.1 Novosphingobium sp. Sphag1I
GCTTAAAATCTTCACTATGCTTCATCATCTCGTCGGTCTCCTGTTGCGAGCATAAAACGCTCAGGTGACCGGCACAAATCCGTTACAAGTCCAATTTTACGCTGATTACCGGCATCTTTCCTGCCAAACTTCCCGAGCAACAGCCGCAGCCGCGCAGGCGCGTCGGCTACCCCTCCGCCCGCTGCTATTTTGGCGCCGCAACGATGGGTACCAAACTGACCATCGCCACGCTTCATGCGGCTTTTGGCAAGGCCTCCGCCAATCTCTCGCCGCTCGAAGCCTGGGAGCTTGGGCATGCGGGCTAAGTTGAAGGGATGTTTTGCGCTTCACAAGAAGTTGGCGTCGGGAAAGATCAAGACCTACTATTTCCTGCGCGGGTTCGGTGCGTTGAACCCGCTCCCCGGTGACGAAGGCGAAGCCTTCGCGCCGGGGGCGCCCGCTTTCATGCGGGCCTATCAGGCGGCGATTGACGCACCGCGCAAGGCCCGCACGATTGGCACTTTGCAGTCGATCATCGACGGTTACTTGAAAAGCCAAGCCTATGCCTCGCTCGCGCCGCGCACCAAGAGCGATTATCTGAAGCACCTCAACAAGATTGGGGCCGCCAAACTCTCGGAAAAAGGGCCGGTTTTTTCGACATATCCGCTCGACACGCTTGATGACCCCAAGATCCGGCGGCGTTTGCTCGATTGGCGCGACCGGATGGCGGAGAACTCGCCGCGTCAGGCCGATGCGACTTTTGGTGTGCTGCGCATCATCCTCGAATGGGCGCGTGACCGGGGCATGCTGAGCCATAACCACGCGACGCGGCCCAAGAAGGTCTATAAGGTGGATCGCAGCGAGAAGATCTGGCTAGCCGCTAACCTCGAGGCTTTCAGGGCGTCGGCGCCTTCCGAAATGGTCTTGGCGCTGGAACTGGCGCTGTGGACGGGGCAGCGCCAGGCTGACCTCCTCAAATTGGAGTGGAGCGCGTACAAGGACGGGCGGCTGTCGTTCCGGCAGGGCAAGCGTAACCGCAAGGTCGATATGCCTGCACCAGCGCCGTTGCGGGCATTGCTTGATGCCCAGCCGCAAAAGGCCAAAACCATCCTGGTGACGCCCAGCGGCATTCCTTGGGGGCAGGTGCATTTTCAGCATCACTGGCGCAAGGCAACTCTGGCGGCTGGTCTCGATGGCCTGCATTTTCATGATATTCGCGGCACCAGTTGCACGATGCTCGCGGACGCTGGTTGCACGCCCTCTGAAATTGCCGCGATGCTCGGATGGACCATCCGCACCGTCAACGACATGCTGGATCGCTATCAGGCTTTGACGGCGGCACAGAGCAATTCGGCCGTGGCGAAGCTGGAGCGGCGGCAATGATGTAGGTCAGCAAGTTTCATACCTCATAGGGTATATATAGAAATTAAACCCTGCGGGGTATATTGTGATTTTACACCCTATGAGGTATATCCAAATCAAAGGAGGTTCCTATGGACCAGATTGTTCGCCTGCCCAGCCAGCTTGGAGCGCTCATCCGCAGCGCGAGGCTGGCGCGCGACCTGACCCAGCAGCAATTGGCGAGCCTGATTGGAAAGCATCAAAAGACCATCTCGGCCATCGAAACCGGCAGTGACGGTACCAAGCTCGATACGTTGCTCAGCGTGATTGCCGTGTTGGATCTCGATCTGCAACTGGTTGCGCGCCGCCAAGATGCCACTGACATCACGGATGTCTTCTAGGATGGCCCGCAAAAAGACCCATCTTCCGCTCGACGTGCTGATCAATGGGCGGCTGGCTGGCCGTCTGGAAAAGGCGGCGAGTGGGGCGGTCAGCTTTCAATATGCCGAAAGCTGGTTGGCCTGGGAACACCGCTTTGCCGTGTCACTATCGCTGCCTCTGGTGCCAACGGCATACCGGGGCGCAGAGGTGGCGGCGGTTTTCGACAATCTTCTGCCTGATCGCGACGCCGTGCGCCGCCGCGTGGCTGAGCGTATGGGCGCGCAAGGCGTCGACACCTACAGCCTGCTGGAAGCGATTGGGCGCGATTGTGTGGGGGCTCTGCAATTCCTCCCGGAAGGCGAGGGGGCAGGGGCCTCAACCATCGAGGCCGTGCCCGTCACCGATGTCGAGATCGAGGCGATGCTGGCGGATTTAGCGCAGGCGCCACTTGGTGTGAACCGGGATCAGGAATTCCGCATTTCCGTTGCTGGTGCGCAAGAGAAAACCGCCCTGCTGCGCCGCGATGGACAATGGTATCGTCCGATCGGCACGACGCCTACGACCCATATTCTAAAGCCCCAGCTTGGCCAGATCCCGACATCGGATGGCATGATCGACATGTCAGACAGCGTCGACAATGAGCATTACTGCATGAAGCTGATGCAAGCCTTTGGATTGGAGGTGGCGCGGACCGAGATCTGCACCTTTGGTTCCAGGCGCGTGTTGGTGGTTGAGCGGTTTGATCGGCATTGGCGCGATGCCGAGCATATCATCCGCTTGCCGCAGGAGGATTGCTGTCAGGCGCTGGGTGTACCGCCAACGCTCAAGTACCAAAGCGATGGTGGCCCGGGCATGCGTGATATTCTGGGGCTGCTCAAGGGGGCTGACGATCCCCAAAGGGATCAGATCGCTTTCTTGAAGGGCCAGATCGTGTTTTGGCTGATCGGAGCGACCGATGGTCATGCCAAGAATTTCAGCATTTTTCTGAAACCTGGCGGGCGTTTCAGTCTGGCGCCATTCTATGATGTGCTTTCAGCCCAGCCTGCCTTCGATAGGGGCCAGATCGCGCCCAACAAGTTCCGGCTGGCGATGTCGGCTGGGCGTAATCGGCATTATCGGATGGCTGAACTTATGGGGCGGCATTTTGTGCAGACCGGCAAAGCGGCTGGGCTGGGCGGAGGTGCGATGCGGGCGGCGATTGTCGAAGTGCTGGACCTTGCAGGGAAGGCTGGTGAGATCGCACTGGGTCAGATGCCGGGCGATTTCGCAGATGGCATTCAGGATAGCCTTGCCGCTGCGGTGGAAAGGAGGTTACCGCATCTCGTCAGCGCGCTGGAGGAGCTTTGATGGCAGTGTTATGAATTTCGTGTGCTGGGCCGCGATTGAACGACGCGGGCTGGGACTTTGCGGACATTCAGGACGCCCTTGCCGAACGGCAGCATCCGCCCCAAAGGCGGACATCGACAGGACGGTCCGCACCGCTTAATGCTCATACGCCAGCACGTCGGAGGGTTTGGGGATGCGCTTGTTGCGTTGGGCTTGGAACGTGCAGATATCGACGAAAGCAAGGGCGCTGATAGGGGTGGTTCTCCTAAGCGTATCTATCGGTTTGTTGATTATCGGCCCCAAATTGTTCCATTATGTGAGTGACGAGACCGTATTTGTTAAGATCACGGCTTGGACAGGGATATTCGGAATTGTCGCAGGCGTCAGTTCGATCTCAAAATGGATGCGAGACCGGGGACTAATACGATAATAGGGACGAACTTGCGGCACAGTGATCTGGATCGTCAACGGCCGCTTCCCACCAAATTGCGACGAAAAGCGCCTTTCCGGACACGGTGCTATTGCGGACGTTCAGCGGCAGTATAAAAGGAGTGTATGCGGCGTCCTTCGGCAAAAATCATCGTCAAATCTTTCGCGACGGTTCTGGCTGCTGCGCTCATATTTTGGGCGGGTCATATCACTGGTCGGGATGAAGGTGTTTTCGATCATTTTCCGAGCAGGACAGTGCCGTCGATGCCATTTGAGCAAGTCCTAGATGGCGATACGATTGTGGACCGTGGTCGTGCAATCCACATTGCTGGCATTGATGCTCCTGAACTTGGCCCTTGGGCTCAGTGCTGGGCTGAAGCTGCGCTCGCGGGATTTTCAAAAGATCGGCTCGAAATTAGTCTCACGAAGAATCGAGGTTGGCATATTGTGGACCTGAAAAAGGGCAGCGACGGACGCTTGACTGGCAGGATCCTCGACAAAGACGGCTATGATATTGCCGATGATATGCACGTTGATGGTGGAGCCGCGCTGACATCGGGCCATTGGGATTGGTGCAAAACCGACCCTAAAATGCATAATCCTGAAGAAGGAGAGAGATCGCCTATCGGTCCACAACTGTGGTGGCCCAGTGGTTTAGTGTTCGATAAAAGGGCCGCCGACTAACGGAATGCCAGCAACGTCCGCTCCCCCTAACTTTTCTGCCATCTGCCAGCCCCAGCGCCGTCGTTCAAAGCTGGCCATCGTTTAGATTTGTCTCGGAGGGCAGCTAACCACCTCAATCCGAAAAATATTGCCGTTCCAGACCGGTGCTAAAATCGACATTGAGACCGGTGTGCTTTTCTGGCAACAAGTAACTATGAAGACTGCGTTGGAACTTCCGGATGAAGCCCTTGACGACGGGGAACGACATTTCCTGAACGCAATCAAGGAACATGGCTGGTTCAGTACCCGCGTCTTTGATCATAAGGGGACGCAGCCGGATTTTACGTATTCCATAGGGTTCAGTGCAAGCTTTGATTTCCCGGAGATCATCGTGTTCGGGCTATCGAAAGATACAGCTCATTCCGTTTTATGGGACGTGTGGCGGGACATTGAAACCAACAAAAAGCCCCCCATTGGCCTCAAAACAATCGGAATTTTCGGCAATGCTGACGCTGTTTTCTTGCCCGTAGCGAAATCAGCCTACCCCGAGCACCTTGGCTGGAGTCGCTGGTTCTACCGAGGAGATAATTTCGACTGCCTACAACTCGTCTGGCCGGATCGGGAGGGCAAGTTCCCGTGGGAGCAAGGCTTTGACAATGACTTGGTAACCAGCCAAACGGACCTAACTGGCGGCGGCTGGAAATCACACCCAGCTTGATGTCCGCTCCCCCTGACTTTCCTGCCGCAGCGACCGTTACGCGGGAGGTCCGTTAGCCGTCCTTTGTTCAGGGGGCGAGGCGGCTGGAATGGCCGGTGTTGGCGTAGACCGACGTTTCCGGCGATGCATTGGAACGACTTGAGTTGGTCGGGTGCCGTCCGTGCCGAAAGCCGGATCGTGGGACATGTACGAACCCGCTGGCGCGGGAGTGGCGCTTGTTTTGAGGCCTGGCCAGTGATCGGCGGTCTGGGTCTAAGTTGAGGTCTGGGCCAGGTAGGCAG
>NZ_JBWBQS010000041.1:0-4998 GCF_056279125.1 Novosphingobium sp. Sphag1I
CCTCCACCGCCTGGGCAACGATCGCTTCCATCCGCATGCTCACCCGCAGAACTGCAAGGTATTGCTATGTTTGGTGATCTTTCGAGTCAGGCACTGAGACCCAATTTATCCATATCTGAACGGAAGAGAGATTTGCTGCATGAAGCTTCAGGCTGGTTTGGCAACCCTTGCGCTCGTACTCGCGCAAAGCTCATCGTTGAAGGCGCAGACTTACCTGCAACCTCCGGAATTCAAGGCAGTCGATCAAAATGGCGTAGACCTTTTGAGCGGGTCTGCGAGCTTGAGTATCAAGCTGGGCTCGATCGGCTCGGGTGACGGAGAGCTATCCTATACGAGTTTCTGGGGTACCGGATCCATTCTGAACAATATCAATAATTCAATTGTATATTCTTACGATGAAAAAACTACAAAATGGACTGGTGTTGTAGGCTTTAACAACTCTTCCAAAACATTCTGGCAATATGACAATGGTCCATGGGCGCTATTGCGATTTGTAGGAGAGAGTCTGGTATCATCTTCCGGCGGTTTAACATTGGTCCATACTCTTCGTGATGGAGAAACGCGGGTCTATGGGACGCCTTCGGGCGCAACCGCTCTATCATCCTCGGTCCTTCTTACTCGCAATTTGCCCAACGGTGTTATCTGGTCGTATGATTGGCAAGTTAATAATGGCTTTGCTCGTCCGACTGCTGTTACCAATAACCTTGGATATAAAATTTCACTGGATTATCAAAGTAGCTCAACACCAAGCTACGGCGATCAGGGCAGTCTTGATGGATGGTTTTTTGTCACGAATGTGAAGTTTTATAACCTCGCTGTGTCAACCACTCCGCTCGCTACCGCAACGCAAGCAAATTTATCAGGCATGACCCAGCATGTTACAGATGGTGGTCAAGTCTGGAAAGTTTCGGGGAATCCTACCGCGCCTTCACCGGGTGTTGGGGGTACTTTCAGTATTCAAACCCCGTCCGCCAGCTCAATGAACAGAACCTTCACGCCTGTCCAGCCAGTCAATTCAACTGAGAATACATCCGCAACTATCAATGGTGCGACTTACAATTACAGCTTCGCCTTCACTGGAGGTGTTGGAGCAGGCGGTTCCGGGATAACGACTATCACTGATCCGGGAAGTGGCGTCACAGAAATCAGGTATAACCGCTATCAGGCCAAATACACTTCTGCAGCCTTCCCCTATCAGGTCAAAGATGCACTCAATAATATCACTTTTTACGAAGTGGCCAATGGGTATCAGGTTACGTCTGTTACCAATCCCTTGGGCGGGAAGGAAGTATATGAGTACGATGCTCGAGGGAATATCACCAAGACAACCAAAAAGTCCAATACGGGAAGTTCCCTTGCAGATGTCATTCAAACGGCATCCTTCCCGTCCTCATGCAGCAATACGCTGACCTGTAACAAGCCTACCTCTGTTACCGAAGCAAACGGTAACACCACTCAATATAGCTATTCCTCCGACCATGGCGGCCTTGTTTCTGAAACGCTTCCTGCCGTGAATGGGATATCGCCGGTAAAGCGGTATCGCTACGTACAGCGATATGCCTGGATAATGAATGGCAGCGGGGGCTACATGCATGCGGGAGGCCCGGTCTGGTTGAAGTCGGAGGAGCGTACCTGCCGAGCTACTGCGACAGTGAACGATTCCTGTTCCGGAGGAAGTTCGGATGAAGTCGTAACGACCTATGATTATGGACCAGATAGCGGGCCTAATAATCTGCTTTTGCGAGGCATGGTGGTTACTTCCGGAGGGCAATCTATTCGGACTTGCTACACCTATGATTCCAAGGGCAACAAGATTTCCGAAACCAAACCTTTGGGAACTGGAGGGACTTGCCCATGAAACGGTCCTCTCTGTCATCCCGCAACTGGTGCTTTGTGGCTGCGTGCCTTTTGGCATCTGCGTCGTCGCACGCCTACGCGCAAACGTCCGCATCTGCATACACAGAAGCAGTGCGCTATGATGCAGGGCGAAGATTAGTAGGCACAATCAGTCCCTCCTCAAACGGAACCTCCGGCCCGTTTCTGGCTGTTCGCAACACGTATGACGCTGCTGGTCGGCTCGTCAAAATCGAGAAAGGAAGGCTGGCAAGCTGGCAAAGTGATTCAGTCGCACCGGTAGATTGGACGGGCTTCTCGATCGATCAATCGACTTCTACATCTTATGATGCCTTTGATCGCAAGGTTGCAGAAGCAGCCGTGGGCAGCGATCTGGCGACGAAGCAGGTTACCCAATACAGTTACGATTCAGTAGGTCGCCTTTTGTGCACGGCAGTTCGCATGGATCCGACACAATGGGCATCGCAGACCGATGCATGCGTACCGCAAACGACCAGTGCGAACGGCCCTGACCGTATTACAAAGAACGTGTACGACGCAGCAGGCCAACTTGTGCAGGTGCGCAAGGGTGTGGGCACGCCGCTTGAGCAGACTTATGCGACCTACGCTTACAATGCCAATGGCAAGCAGACCGATGTGATAGACGCCAACGGCAACCGGGCAACCTACACCTATGATGGCTTTGACCGTCTGGTGCAGTGGAACTTTCCCTCGACCACAAAACCCACGTCCTTCAATGGTGCGACGCAAGCCACGGCCCTGAGCTCGGCAGGCTCAGCCAATTCGGGCGATTACGAGGCCTATGCCTATGACGCCAATGGCAATCGCACGAGTTTTCGCAAGCGCGATGGTTCGGTTTTGGGCTACACCTATGATGCGCTGAACCGGGTCACAGTAAAGGCTGTCCCCTCGCGTTCCGGTCTGGGCAGCACCCATACCCGCTCGGTCTATTACAGCTATGACCTGCAAGGCCACCAGCTGACCGCGCAGTTCGACAGCAGTGGTGGCGAAGGTGTGATCAATACCTTTGATGGCTTCGGGCGTCAGCTTACCTCGGCCATTACGATGGATGGTGCCACGCGGACGGTGTCCTATCAGTATGACGCCAATGGCAACCGCACCCGCGTCACCTATCCCGATGGCCATTACGTCACTTATAATTACGACGGTCTCGACCGCCCTTCGAGCATCCTGCGCTCAGGTTCTGCTACGGTGGCCAGCTATGGCTACAATGCTGATGGTACGAGGGCCAGCTTCAATGGCGGGGTCAACACCAGCTACGGCTATGACACGATCGGCCGCCTCACTTCGCTGACCAATACGCCGGGCATCAACACCAGCTACACCAACACCTATGGCTTCAGCTATAATCCGGCGAGCCAGATCACCTCGCTCTCCAGGAGCAACAACAGCTTCATCTTTAATGGTCTCTACAACGTCAATCGCAATTACAGCGTCAACGGGCTGAACCAGTACACGGCTGCGGGCAGCGCCAGCTTCACCTATGATGCCAATGGCAATCTAACATCGGACGGGACGACAACGTTCCTCTACGATATCGAGAACCGTCTGGTGAACGCGGGTGGGGCAAAGAACGCCCAGTTGCGTTACGATCCGCTCGGGCGCCTCTATGAGATAGCCGGCCCGACGGGCACGACGCGCTTCCTCTATGATGGCGACGCGCTGATCGGTGAGTATGACGGATCGGGTAACCTGCTGCGCCGCTATATCCATGGCGCTGACATGAAGTCGGACGATCCGATTGCCTGGTACGAGGGCGGCGGCTTCGATGGCGCCTCCGAACGTATGCTGCGTCCCGATTGGCAGGGCAGCATTGCGCTGGTCACCGATAATTCGGGCTCGAACATCTTTGCCGTCAATACCTATGACGAATATGGCATTCCCGGTTCCAGCAACACAGGGAGGTTTCAATACACGGGTCAGGCCTGGACGGCTGAGTTGGGCATGTACTACTACAAGGCCCGCTTCTACTCGCCGACCCTCGGACGCTTCCTCCAGACCGACCCCATCGGGTACAAGGATCAGGTTAACCTCTACGCCTATGTCGGCAATGATCCGGTGGATGGGACGGATCCGACGGGGATGGACGCTAAGAGCGACTCGCAGTGTAATCAAGAGTCCCCTAATTCTTGCTCTACCACCGCAACAACCGCTTACGATAGCAGGGGTAGATTGGTGGAGGGGGCAGCTTGGAAAGCTGCTGCCAGCCCATTTACGACTATTGAGCAGGTCGATGCTTTTTGGGAAATACTTGCCCGTGCCGGAGAGCCTGTGGCAAAATTGGCCCCTAATTTCAAGTGGGAGGGGAAACCTACCGATTTCCTTGCTAGCTTCTCTAGAAATGCTCTTATGCATGTGGTTATGACGCAAAATCAAGTGGGTGGAAGAGGGAAATACGATTTCTCCGCTGCTAAAAAAGAATGGAATAGTATAAGGGTTGCTCTTGCCAATGCCCATTACAATATGATTGCGAGGAGTAATCTTCCAATTGGTCAGGTGTATGTCGCTAACGTCAGAAATTATCATCATGAAGTCTTTGCGCAATTTGGAATAGGCAAAGAAATTTATGGTGGAACTTTCATTTTCGGCGGAGATTGGGAAGATGCGTATTCAAAATTGTGGTGCCCTTCTAGCCATTGCCATTAAATTATTTGCGATAATAATTTCGATACTATCATTCGCGTCATCAATAATTGGACTTCTAATTTTTGCCTCGATGTTTAATCATGATAATTTTTTGCAAACAAATTATTTTTCTAACATTTCAGCATTATTGTGTGGAATAATTTCTCCGTTCTTTTTACTGAAAAGAAAATTCATCTATGCAATTTGCTTGTCTTTCATGCACTTCTTCTTGTTATTTTACATTTGATGTATTCGCCCACCGGGAGCGAGCAAGGCCCAAAACTCCAGCCTCAGGCGGTCCAGGATTGGGTAGCAGAGCATTAACCGCTGGCTTCTGTGGTTGCCGCCCGTTGTGCAAGAAGTTTTTGTCCGGAAGGTGCAAATGGTCGAGTGCGGTCTTCTGTAAGTGCCTGACTCGAAAGATCACCAAACATAGCAATACCTTGCAGTTCTGCGGGTGAGCATGCGGATGGAAGCGATCGTTGCCCAGGCGGTGGA
>NZ_JBWBQS010000042.1:0-4951 GCF_056279125.1 Novosphingobium sp. Sphag1I
CCAGCGATGGCGTCGACTGTCTCCAGGACATCATCGCCGAGAACCGCCGGAGCCAATTCTGATCTCACGGGCGGCCGCTATCGGAGGCGTACCAATCACTCGGCAGATGACGCAATTATTACCATTGTGACCGACAGCGCGCAGCGGATTTATCCTCGCGGCGCTCCTTGGACGGAGGCCGGACTTCAGATCGCCGCCAGTCGAAGTTTTCGGCTCACGCGAAACTATCGGAACACTAGGCAGATTGCTGCGTTAGCCGCCTCGATTGCGCAGGGCATACCAATGGACGATGACGGAAGTATTCCCGACCCGGCAGTATGCTCCCGTGACGGGCCAATGCCCATTTTGCTGAAAGGCAGATTTGCAAAGCAATTGGCTTTCGTAATGAAGCAGTTGCAGAAGATCGATATCGAGAAAGAAACCGTCGGGTTTTTGCATCTCAAGGGAGGCGGTTGGTTCGATGACATTCGTGCTGCGCTCGACGTGAGAGGCCTCGGTTACTGCGAGCTTCAAGGCGCTTCAAGCTGGCCCGAGGAAGGTTCCAACATCGGATTGTGCACGCTGCACTCGGCGAAGGGATTGGAGTTCGACCATGTTTTCATAATTGGTCTTGCGCAGTCACAGGCATCGTATGGAGATCAGCCTGACGATGACCGTTACGATGCGTTGCGAAGGTTGCTTGCGATGGGCGTGGGGCGGGCGAGGCAAACCGTTGTTTTGGGTGCAAAACCCGGAGAAGCATTAGAAGCATTGGATATAATCGATGCGACTGTTATTGAGGAGATCACCTTGTGACAGTATCAGATCGCATCCGTGAATTAGGGATCGAGGAAGTCGTGCACTTTACGACAAATCACGGATGCCTAGGGACAATTTTCACTCGTCACTTGCAATCTCGCCAGCGCCTTGAAGGCGATCCAATGGTTGAATACTTGTTAAAACCAAATACGAATTTGAGAAAAGATGTCTCATACATTGATTATGTTAGCCTATCAATCGGACACCTCAATTATCAATTCTACAATGTGAGCGCTGGTTCTTGGCATCGCCAAGATCCGATTTTTTGGTGCGTGCTCGCGTTCGACCCTGCCATCCTCACGCATCCTGGGGTGGTTTTCGCGACGACGAATAACATCTATACGGGTGTCAAGCGAGGGAGCGGTGCAGAAGGATTGCAAGCGTTGTATGATGGCTGCGTCACACGTTGGATTGGAAATGTCGCTAAGCGCCCTCCGGCCTTGCGCCCCTCTTTCCCGACGTGTTTTCAGGCAGAGGCTCTTTATCCCCAATCAGTCTCGACTGACTACCTCGTTCGCATATATGTGCAGTCGCATAACGATCAATCCGAGGTAGTTGGATTTTTGAAGGCTACCTTCCATAGGGATATTGATGTGATCGTCGACCCCTCAAAGTTTGGACCACGCCCATTATGAACGTCGATAGACAGTCGCAAAACCGTCGCTCCGCATTGTGGGCAGCTTATGGCGACGCAGTCGGTTTCATTACCGAACTCGCCGACAAAGATAGAGTATTGCATCGTTCAGGAACTTTCCCAATAACGGCGACGATACCTTGGAGGCGTAAGGTTGGCGGGCGTATTGGTGTCTCCGTAGAGTTGCCCGCTGGTGCGTATTCCGACGATACTCAGTTGCGCCTAGCGACATGCCGGGCGATCAGAGGTGACGGGACTTTTGATGTCGCTGCATTTGCAAAAGTCGAGCTTCCGGCTTGGGCCAATTATGCTCTAGGCGCAGGGGTTGGGTCGAAAGAAGCGGCAGCAAATCTGTCGAGGACATCGGCAACTTGGTATTCAAATTTTTTCAAGAATGGTCGTGCTTCCTACTTTTCGGGAGGAGGAAATGGGGCGGCTATGCGTGTTCAGCCCCATGTTTGGGCTGCGAAAAATCTGGACGATCTTCCCACCATTCTTCGTGACGTCATCCGGAATGCCATCTGCACCCACGGTCATCCTAGAGGCATTGTTGGAGCATGTTTTCATGCTGCTAGCCTTGCATTTGCAATGCATAAGGGGATCGCGCCTTCGCTTGACGAATGTGGCAATATTATCAGTCGTCTAAGAATGATTGGTAACATCGTTGATAGTGATACAGATCTTCGGCTTCTGTGGCTCGGGCCTTGGGAGGATCATGTCGGCTCTTCATTTGCTGCCGAGATCGAGGTTGTCTTGAGCGAGCTGGAAGGCGACCTAAATCGATTGCGCAATATTCCTTCGACCGACTTAGGGCACGCCTATGGCGAAGCAGTCGATACGCTTGACGCGAAAAATGAAGCGAGCCGTGGTTCAGGGACAAAGACCTCGTTGATTGCTACATACGCTGCATCTTTCGCAGGTAAGAACGACCCGGCGCATGTTCTCCAAGTGGTTGCGAATTGCCTTGGGTCAGATACCGATACCATCGCCACTATGACTGGGGCGATTATTGGCGCTGTATCCGAACACAATTTTGAAGGGGCATTGCAAGATCGGGAATACATCGAAAATGAAGCGGAGCGCATGGCCTCGATCTCGACAGGTTCATCAACGTCATCAATTCAATATCCCGACTTGCGTTCGTGGAAGCCTGCACGTGTTGCCTTGGATGCTATTTCTCTCCAAGATGGCGAGCTAATGCTGAACGGTGTTGGGTCACTGCGAGCTTTAGATCGCGGTGTGGAGCAGCAGTCAAAAGACGAAAGCCTACAATGGTTTGAACTTCCCTTCGGCCAGACAATCCTCGCTCGTGTTCGAGAGCAGCCTATAGAGCAAGACGGATGGCGCAAGAAGGTGGATGACCGCCGCTCAGGTAGAAGCTCCTTCGCAGGCGGTGTCGTGTCGCGCCTTCCCGACCTTTTTGGAAACAAGCCAAACAACGAGCACAGGGCATTTGCGGCTCTTCCTCGCGAAACTGACGCATCGGTCTCCGCTCTAAACGATGCTCTTCAGAAGGTTATTGCGTCAGGGTTTGATCCAACAGTCGTTGGAGAAGTCCTCCTCCTCCAAGCGCGTTTGGGCAAACCTGACTTCGTAGAGCGCAGCATTGCCCTAACCGCCACTATCATGACTGCCTATGAGGCAAGATGGCGGCGAGGCAAATAGACCGTCTAACCGGTGTCCCAAGCAGGCCTGCCCATCTGGGACGTCGATTGGCTTCGCGATTGGTGTCCCACTAAGGCGGTGCCGCTCCCAGTGGGATGCCGCACCGCAGTGCCTAAAAGCCATGTGGGACAATGCAACCCAGTCGAAGCGTCCGTCCGGTTTAGCGCGTAGCCTTGACCCGCTCCCACTCTCGTTTCAGCACGATATGGGCAAGCCGCATGGCGTAGCCGACGAGATCGCTATAAGCCTTGCCTCGGGTATTATCTGAAATAGCAGGGATGGCCATCAGAATATCTTTCCAGCACTTTTCGCTGTAATCTGGCGATTTTCTTATGGCACATCGTATATTTATAACGTCATCAATACCTTCAAAAATTTTCGGATCATTCGCATCCATTCTTGATTTATCTTTTCCAAAAAATGCTAATTTTTGAATGAGATACATCAATAATCTATGATCCTTCTCCGACGGATTGAGCATAAGTTCAGTTTCTAATCGCGCAGCAATCAATTCCCTTCTGATTTTATCAATCCCGTCATTGTTGGTGCGGTAACGGACGGCATCAGCAAGGGCAATGGTGCACGCAATCTGCGCCCGCAGCTTGTCGATCCAAGCCTGACGGCTGTCGGCTTTTACCTTGGCCTGTAACTGACGATGCGTGAAATAGATCGAAATTGCGGCAGCTATCAACGCAAGGAAGGCAGTGAGATTAGCGCTGAGGTTCATGATCGCGCCTGCCTCGCTTACCGACGACGAGGCGTCGGCATAATTTGTCAGCAGGAAAGGGAGCACGTGATCTTCGGCAATGATGGACAGGCCCAAGACTGCAAGGCATCCCAAAATCAGATAGCCAACAAATAGGTGAAGCGTAGCGGGAAGGAAGCGCGCCCTGAGTTTCCTCGCAGTAAATCTGACTGGGTCATCGTTTCGATGTCCCATCGCCATCCTCCGGACATCGTCCCAAGTTGGCTCATCTGGTATGCCGCCTAGATCCCACCATTGGCTGGTTGTCTGGGCTTTGTGGGTGCCCCACATCCACTTGCCCATGATCCATACAAGAACGCCCAAGATCAGGGTGCTGGCAAACCGAATGAATATGTTATCGGTTTGGTTGATGGTCGCCACCGTTTGGCCTGTGCAAACTCCTGTGACGATCAGCACGATCACGGCAGCCGCAATCGCTAAACAGCGCCAGAAGGTGCCGCAAGCGCACAACGACCTAAAAAAATTCTCGCAACATGTCTTCATGGCCTCGATCTTGGCTTGCAGAAGCCTTGAAGAAAAGGGGAAATGTTGTTGAGGCCGCAGGCACACTTGTGACGCTTAGCGATCCCGCGCCTCTTCATAATTTTATCAATAACGCCATGTTTTTCCGTGACTTAGCTCGCACTAGATGGCATTGTTTCCCAGAAATATCTAGGAATTTCAAATGCTTATCGGATATGCTCGCGTCTCAACTGTGGATCAGGTTGCAGGCCTCGAAGCGCAATTGCGCGACCTCGCTGCAACCGGGTGCACAGAAAAGGTCTTTTCAGAGCGCGTCAGTTCAGTTGCGCAGCGCGACCAGCTTGCCGCCGCTTTGGAATGGTGTCGCGAGGGTGATACGCTAGTGGTGACCCGGCTCGATAGGCTGGCGCGCAGCACCGCCGATCTGCTGTCGATCATCGCAACACTGGAGCGTAAGGGCGTGGCGCTCCGCATTCTCGATTTTGGTGGCGAGGCGGTTGATACAAAGTCACCTGCGGGCCGCCTTATCGTCACTGGACTTGTAACGGATTTGTGCCGGTCACCTGAGCGTTTTATGCTCGCAACAGGAGACCGACGAGATGATGAAGCATAGTGAAGATTTTAAG
>NZ_JBWBQS010000043.1:0-4570 GCF_056279125.1 Novosphingobium sp. Sphag1I
GACGGTCCTTGAGCGGCAGATCCTTGCCCGAGAGCAGCCCGGCGAGGGTCTGGCGCTGGAAGTTGAAATGGCCGGGGTTGACCTTGAGGCGCCGGAAGATCGCCTGCGGCGAGAGCGCGCTGTGATCGGCGAGCACGATGACATGCTCGCGGTCATAAGCGACCGGATCGGCACCGGCGGGATCGATGATGATCGGACCGTAATGGCCTTCCTGCTCCTGCAGGCCCGAATGGCTGTGGTACCAGTAGGTGCCGCTCTGCATCACTGGAAAATCATAGAGATAGCTGCCGCCAGGCTTTATGCCGGGGAAAGAGACGCCCGGCACACCGTCATGCTTGGCTGGCACCAGCAGCCCGTGCCAGTGGATCGAGCTGTCCTCCTCGAGCTGATTGACGACGTTGAGCCGCACGCGCTGGCCTTCGCGCAGCCGGATGAGTGGCGCAGGGACCGTGCCGTTGACGCCGATTGCGCGGAACTGGCGCCCGTCGATGGTCATCGACTGCCGGGCGATGGTCAGCGTGATGTCTTCGCCCGACACGGTCGGTAGCGTCGGCCGCATCCCCGGCGAGATGGTCTGCGCCCAGGCAGGCAGCCAGGCTGACAAGGCGGCGCCACCACCGGCGAGGGCCGCGCCGCGAAGGAACTGGCGGCGGTCGAGAGCAGATATCATTCGGTTTGTCTCAGCTTGCGGAAAGAGGGCGGACCTATTGGAAATACGCAGCCCGCCCGCGTGCCCCTCAAACTTTCTTCAAACTTTCCGCGAGGCGCGCCCGGGCGCGGTAGAGTCGGGTCTCGACTGCCTTCTGGCTGATGCCGAGAATCTCGGCGGTTTCGGCTTCCGATTTCTCATCGATCGTCCGCAGGACGAGTGTGTCCTTGAGCGATGCGGGGAGGGCGGCGATCGCTTTCATGGCCTCTGCCAGCTGCTGCTCGGCGCCGATCGCCTGGTCGGGCAGCGGCGCCTCGTCGACGACATGTTCGGCTTCCCCCAACGAGAGCGCGTGCGAAAAGAAGTTGCGGACCGCGCGGCGGCGGCGCCAGTCATGGCATTTGTTGATGACGATCCGCGACATCCAGACCGGAAAAGGTCGCGCAGCGTCATAGCGTTTCAGCGCGGCGAAGGCGGCCACGAAGCTCGCCTGGGTCACGTCGAGCGCTTCGTCGCCGCTCCCGACATGGCTGCGCACGAGCCGGTGCACCCAGCCTTGATGGCGGCGGACCAGCTCGCCATAGGCCGCTTGCCGGCCTCCAAGCGCCAGAGCCGCAAGCTCCCCGTCCGAGCAGTCGGGGAGGTGGAGCGTCATTTTTTCTCGGCCGTCAGCGCTTTCACGACGGCGTCGTCAAATTTCACCGTCTGGTCGGGGCGGAGCACCGCACGCATCGCGAAGATATGCTCGAGCGTTTCCTTCTGCAGCGCGCCCATCGCCTGGTGTGACCGGTCGACGGCGGCGGAGACCTGAGGCCCATAGCCATGTTCCGACCTGATGGCCTGCGCGAGCCAGGCATTGTCGGCCCGAAGCTCGGCTTCCAGAGCCTGTCGGCGGATCGCATATCGCGCTTCGATAGACTCGAGACGTGCATGTTGGGCGCCGTCCAGCTTCAGATCGCGATGGAGCAGGTCGTGCAGCTCATTCTCGACAGGGGGCGTCGGCACGACATAGAGCCGGCCGATCACGACCCCTGCCACGGCCGCAACGAAGGTTAGCAGCACGAGAAGGACAAGGCCCCGACGATCGCGCATCATCGTGAACTCAGCAGCGTCGAAGGAGCGAGCGCGAGCCGCGCGTCAAAGGGCGATATGGGCCCGGCCTCGGTCGACCGCACAGGCACGGCCGAGCCGGCAATTCCCAGGAACAAGGCCGCTGCCGCGGCGATGCCGAATGTCGTGGCGCTCAGGCGGGGCATGGCCTGGAGCCGGGCAATCTCGGCCATGACGCGGCTGTCCAGCCCGGCAAGCCGGGGATCGAGCGGGGCATTGCGCAACCGGCTGAGCATGTCGTCGAGGTGGTCCATGATGTTTCTCCGTCTTCACTTCTCAATACGCAGGGTGGTCTTGTAACCCTTGTCCGGGAACAAAAAGAAAATTGCGAGGGGTGCAGGTCGCGGCTGCGTATTCTCTCATGTCACTGACAGGAGAATGTCCAAATGCGCTTCTTTTCGCCCCTCGCAGCCATCGCCGCCGTCGGCCTGAGTGTTTCGGCTCCGGCCTACGCCCATCCCAAGCTCGTGTCCTCGACGCCCGCCGCCAACGCCAGCGTCCCGGCGCCGTCGCGTATCACGCTCACCTTCAGTGAAGGTCTGATGCCGAAGCTGTCGGGCGCCGAGATCGTGATGACCGGCATGCCCGGCATGCCCAACCACCGCATGGCGGTAACCGGCTTCAAGACGTCCGTCGAAGGCGACAAGACGCTCGAGCTGGCGCTCGACAAGCCGCTCATGGCGGGCAGCTATCAGGTCGCCGGGCACGTCGTCACGCCCGACACGCACCGCATCCAGGGCAATCTCGCCTTTACCGTCAAGTGAAGCCATGAACGACGTGGCACTCGTCGCCGTCCGCTGGGCGCTCTACGTCGATCTCGGCCTGCTGTTCGGCCTGCCGCTGTTCGCGCTCTATGCGCCCGGCGGCGGCCGGATGGTGCAGCGGCATCTGCCGATGGCGGCAATGGTGGCCGGTCTCGCCTGTCTCGCCCTCTTGCTGTCGGCGCTGGGGTTCGCGTTGCAGGCTGCGGCGATGACCGGGCTGCCACTCGCCCAGCCTGATCTTTCCATGGTCGCAGAGCTGTTCAACGGCACTTCCATGGGAACGGCGCTGAAGGCGCGCCTCGTCGCGCTCCTCGTTCTTCTGCTCTGCATCCCCTTGTATCGCCGGCAATCCCGTCCTGCCTTTATCACCTCCACTCTGGCGGGCGCGGTCGCGCTCGCGACCCTCGCCTGGAGCGGGCATGGCGCGGCCGGCGAAGGCGAGGCGGGCTGGCTGCAACTGCTGGCCGATCTCATCCATCTGCTCGCCGCCGGCGCCTGGGTCGGCGCGCTTGCCGCCTTCCTCGCGCTGGTACTTCCCAGGCTCGCAACCGATGATCTCGCCGCTCAAGACATGGACCGGATCACGCTCGCCGAGGAAGCCCTGCGGGGCTTCTCCCTCGTCGGCACGATCATCGTCGCCCTGCTGATCCTGACCGGGACGGTGAACGGCTGGTTCCTGGTCGGCCCGGGCAACGTCGCCTCGCTCGGGCAGTCGACCTACGGCCTGCTGCTCATCGCCAAGCTGCTGCTGTTCGCCGGCATGCTGGGCCTGGCCGCGCTCAACCGTTATCGCCTGACCCCGGCACTGGCGCAGGCGATCGAGGAAGAGGACGCGCCACGGGCGCAGGCGCTGCTGCGCGCGAGCCTCGTCGTCGAAGGCGGTCTTGCGATCGTCATTCTCGGGCTCGTCGCCTGGCTGGGGACACTATCGCCGCCCATGTCGATGTAGCTTATCGTTTCGGACGCCTCGCGTTGGGAGAAGCCAATGCAATCCTACACCCCGCCGCTCGGGACCGGATCGACGAAAGACTATGATCGCGCGATCCGCCTGTGGACGCGGGAGAAGCGGTGGCGTGCCGCCATGCTCGCCGCCCTGGCGCCCAAAGCCGGTGAGACGGTCGTCGACGTCGGCTGTGGCACCGGCAGCTTCGCGCTGATGCTCAAGCAAGCCGAGCCCAGGACGCAGGTGATCGGTCTCGATCCCGATGCCGAGGCGCTCGACATCGCGCGGCACAAGGCCGCTGCGCGGCAGGCCGATATCGACTGGCGTCAGGGATTTGCCAGGGACGTGGCCCCAGGCACCGCCGACGCTGTCGTGTCGAGTCTCGTGCTGCATCAGATGCCGGTCAGGGAGAAGGCGGCAACCCTGCGCGCCATGTTCGCCATGCTGCGCCCGGGTGGCCGCCTGGTGATCGCCGATTATGGCCGCCAGCACGGTCTCATGCGGCTCGCCTTCCGCCTGACCGTGCAGGGGCTCGATGGCATCGATGATACCCGGCCCAATGCCGACGGCGTGCTCCCCGGCCTGATCGCGGCGGCCGGCTTCAGGCATGTGGCCGAGACGTTTCGGCTTTTGACCATCACCGGCGCGATCGACTTGTTTACGGCGCATCGACCGGCGCAGGACCACGGCCTTACGGTTGCCAATGACCTTGGCTGATGGCGGCCAGGCGAACGGGCCCGCCGATTTGTCCGCTTAGGCGATTACGTATTGACCCTGACACGGTGTCAGACCCTACATCGTCAGGCGTCGAAAGGAGCAAGGCGATGAACGAGACACATGGAGCGGCGCATGGCGGCGGTTGCTGCGGCGGCCACAGCGCCGCGAAAGCGGCGACCGGCGTCAAGGACCCGGTCTGCGGCATGACCGTCGACCCGGCGACCACGGCGCATCAAGCCGAGCATGGCGGTGAACGCTATCATTTCTGTAGCGCGGGCTGCCGGACCAAATTCATCGCCGATCCCGAGCGCTATCTCGGCCCGCCAGCGCCGCCGGTCGCGGCGCCCGAAGGCACGATCTGGACCTGCCCTATGCATCCCGAGATCC
>NZ_JBWBQS010000044.1:0-3208 GCF_056279125.1 Novosphingobium sp. Sphag1I
GTAAGCGTCCGCCCTCGGGCGTGTTGCGGCATTCAGGCTTGGCGCTGATGGACCTCCGCTAAGGAGTCTCTTTCTGGACTCCAGAAGGAGTCCAAGTGAAGGATCGGATGGAGATCATCGCGCGCACCGAACGGCGCAGGAAGTTTTCGGATGCTGAGAAGGCAGCGATCCTCGCCGAGGCGGATGCAGACGGCGTATCGGTCCGTCAGATTGCTGAGCGCCATGAGATTGCCGAGAGCTTGATCTATAACTGGCGATCGGCGCGCCGCCAGGCAGCAGCAATCGCCAGTGAGGCGCTGGAGTTCATTCCCTACGGGGCAATCATAACGACAGAGTCTGCGGCCGCGCCGGCGATGCCCGAGCCCAAGAAGGTGCCGCGACCTGTTTCGTCGCCGATGCCTTCAGCACCGGAGGAACTGATCCGCCCGCACCCTGGCGCCCGCCCCGGCGCGATAGACATAGATCTGCCCAGCGGCGTGCGCCTGTCGGTGGACAGCTATGTCAACGAGAAGGCGCTGGCCCGCGTGCTGCGTGCATTCCGGGATGTCTCGTGATCTCGCTAGCGCCAGGAACGAAGGTCTATCTCGCGAGCAAGCCGGTCAGCATGCGGCTCGGGTTCGATGGGCTGGCGGCGCTGGTCCGCCCGCTATTCGCGGTCGAGCCCTACGGCGGGCATGTCTTCCTGTTCCGCAGCAAGAGCGGCAACTACCTGAAGGCGCTGCATTGGGATGGGACCGGGCTTTGCCTGTTCGCCAAGCGTTTGGAACGCAGCCGTTTCGTCTGGCCGCCGCTCATAGAAGGCGGTGTCGTGCTGTCCCCAGCGCAGTTTGCGCTGCTCATCGAAGCAATGGATTGGCGGCGCACGGTTGCCCCTGATCCGCCCCGTCTACCCGTACAGATTTGACGCGATAATCGCCGCATTTCCGGGCTTTCCGCTTGGGCGGAAGGGCGGATTCTGCTATAGGGAAGCGTGTCTCCCGACGATCTCGAACTCCCTGCCGATCCCGCAGAACTGCGCGCTTTTGCGGAGGCGATGCGAGCACGTCTGGCGGCTTCGGAGCAGGCGCTGGAAGCCGAACGGGCAGCACATGATGCGACCCGCGAGAAGCTCGAGACCGCCCAGAACTCGATCAAGCTGACGACGCTGCAGATCGAGAATTTCAAGGTCCAACTGGCCCGCCTTCGACGCATAAAGTTTGGCCAGTCCTCGGAGCGCCTTGCCATTCAGGCCGACCAGCTCGAACTGACGCTGGAGGATCTCGAGGCCGAGCATGCCCACGCCGAGTGTGTGATCGAGGGCCATGCGCCCGACGATGCCCCGTCCAAGGCTGCCCCTCGCAAGCCTCGCCGTGCACCTCTGCCCGATCATCTGCCTCGCGACGAGGTTATGCATGCAGCACCGGATGCCGACGGCTGCTCCGCCTGTGGCGGCACGATGGGCAAGCTAGGCGAGAACGTGACCGAAGTGCTGGAATATGTCCCAGGCCGCTTCCGCGTCGCCCGTCATGTCCGACCCAAGCTTTCCTGCAACCGCTGCGATACGATTAGCCAGGCTCCGGCGCCGGCACTTCCCGTGCCGCGCGGCCGCGCCGGCCCCGGTCTGCTAGCCCACGTCATCGTCTCCAAGTTCGCCGATCACCTGCCTCTGTATCGCCAGTCGCAAATCTACGCCCGCGAGGGTGTCGAGATCAGCCGCTCGACGATGGCAGACTGGCTCGGCCAGGCAAGCTGGCTGCTGCAACCGCTCGTCGATCGGATCGCCGATCACGTCATGGCCAGTGTGAAGCTCCACGCCGACGATACACCCGTTCCCGTGCTGGCGCCGGGGACCGGGAAGACGGCGACCGGTCGGCTATGGGTCTATCTGCGCGATAACCGACGATGGAGCCATCTAGACAAGCCGGCAGCGTTGTTCCGCTATAGCCCCGATCGCAAGGGTGAGCGGCCGCGCGATCATCTCAAAACCTTTGCGGGCTTCCTGCAGGCCGATGCGTATGCCGGTTTCGAGCGTCTCTACGCGAGTGACCGCAAACCAGCGCCGATAACGCCGGTTGCCTGCTGGGCCCATGCCCGGCGGAAGCTGAACGATGTCTACAAGGCAGACCCGAACTCGGCTGCGCTCGAAGGGCTGCAACTGGTCGGCGAGCTTTACGACGTCGAGCGGCAGATCGTGCGTGAGCCGGCGGGGTTTCGTCGCAAGGCTCGTAAGCTCTCAAAACTCAAGGCGCTGGATTTCTTCGCGTGGGCCGACGAGGTGCTGTCCAGGGCATCGGCCCGATCGCCGCTGGCCGAGGCGCTGCGCTATGCAGTGAAGCTGAAGTCGCAACTGCTCGCCTATATCGACGACGGCAGGCTGGAGATCGACAACAATCCGGCGGAGAATGCCCTCAGGGGCATAGCCGTGGGGCGCAAGAACTGGATGTTCGCAGGCGCCGACTGCGGTGGTGAGCGCGCCGCCGCCATGTATTCGTTGCTGGAGACGGCCAAGCTCAACGGCGTCAATCCGCAAGAATGGCTGGCCAACGTGCTCGATCGCATCGGGAAGGGCCACCCGATCAACCGGATCGACGATCTCCTGCCATGGAATTGGTCTCCACCTCTGGCGTGAATGCGTGGTTTGTGATGAGAAATGATCCTCGATCGATTTTTCGTTGCATCAAGCTACCTTGAAAGCGCACACGTCCCCGATGCAACGTTTCGTTCTAATATCCATGCTTCTGGTGGTAGGTGGGTGGTCCGAAGCACGAGCCGAGCAATCTGAAGATACCCTCCCTTCCGTGGCGCAGGGAGCCTCAGTGAATGAGTATCGTAAATGCCTGCGATACCAAGAGCGAGGTCACAACGGTCCAGCAAATGCTCGCGAAGAGATGGGTCCCGATCCGACACCATTGCCGCTCATCAGCAGCTTCGCCCGTGTTGTAGACTTCTGTCGATCTGAGCGCATGTCTGCGATCTCTACCATTCGGAACGAAATCCGGAAACGCCATCCGGACTGGCGGCCCGAGAGGACTAACGAAGGCGCGGAAAAGGTACTGAGCCGGTTTGAGATGAGCATATTTCAGCGCTGGATAGCACCGACAATGACATCCCATGGGCCCATAGAGGATTTTTAGCCGGATCGAGGTCACCCGCGAGGGATTTTGGATGGTGACTATCAGCCCAATTTCGACTGAGGGCTATCATTCAACCGTCGAAACCGGACGCTTAC
>NZ_JBWBQS010000045.1:0-3192 GCF_056279125.1 Novosphingobium sp. Sphag1I
CTTAAAATCTTCACTATGCTTCATCATCTCGTCGGTCTCCTGTTGCGAGCATAAAACGCTCAGGTGACCGGCACAAATCCGTTACAAGTCCACCGATTGTCCAAGTCGGATCTGAGCTTTTCGCACCGCACGCTGGCTCCGAGGAAGATGGTTCGCGCCGAGACCTCGCTCTGTGATGCCTGGACTCGGGCGAGACGCGCTTCGTTCAAGCTTTCAGTGGCCATGACGATGAGCCGTTCAACCTCGGCGATTTCGGCATCGGCATCGGCGGTCGCGGCAGCAAGGTCACGGGCCTCGGCCCGGATCTTTTCTATCTCCAGCTCAACGGCGTGTCGCTGCTCCTCGATGCCACCAAGGCCATGGTCGTGCTTTTGATGGTCGGGAGATGCGCCGCACAGCGGGCAATTGAACGTGGCAAAACGTTGCAGGAGGTAGCCGCCTTCCTCCAGGCCTTCCAGACGATCGATATCGGAGGCGTAGACGCGCGCGAGTTCATCGAACCGCACCTTTAGGGCATTCAATTCCGCGATCCGCGCCTGGTAGCCTTGAATATCATCAGAGAAGCGGCGTTCCTCGAGCGCTAGCTCGTCCAGACTGTTCTGGCGCTCCTCCACTGTTTCGAGAAGATCGGCCTTTTCTCGTTCAGCGGTCGCCAGATCGGTAATGACCGCATGGGTCTCAACGGTATCGTCGATCACTTTTCGTAGTTGCTCGGCCATCTGAGAGAGGAGCTCGATTTGTCCCTCCCTTGCAGCCTTGAGCTGATCTCCGGACCGCACTTGCGCGATCGAGGAGCCGTCCACACCGGTGAGGAGAAACTTGAGAAGCCCCTTGTCTTCCGAGGTAACAGTGGTGTTGTGCGCGAGCAGCAAGCTCTTTTCGTCAATCATCCTCGTTTCGTCGATGAGGAGGTAGCGCATAATGACGCGTAACGAGAACGACGCCTTTTCCGCTCGCTCGTTCTTCAAAAGCTGCGCTTCACGGTAGCCGACGCTCGAGAGCAGAAAGCGCGAGACGTTGGGCGAGCTGACGTGCTTTCGTGAGAACACCTCGTACCCAGGCGAGCCTTCACCAACGGTTTGGAAATGTCCGTCGGCCTTGTAGATGTCACCGCCCAAAGCGGATGAGCGCAAGGTGACTTTCTGATCGCCAGGAAGGGTGAGCCACAGGAGATAATTGTCCATGCCCTTGCCTTCGGGGGGCAGGGTCGGAAGTTCTCCGCCAAGGAGGTAGTCGATCGACTTGCGCACAAACGATTTGCCCGTGTTCGAAGCACCCCAGATGATGTTCACGCCCGACCTGAATTGAACCGAAACCGGTGTCCGCTCGGGACCGGTGAACATCAGTTGGTCGATGATGATCCTGCGCCGGTCAGACATTGCCTGCGGCCCTGTCGACGATCTCGTAAGACCAGCGTTCCAGGCCATCCTTCAGACCTTGGATGAAGACGTCGATACCTTGATCGGCGGCCTCCCGCGCCAGCCATTGAGCCGCTTCGGCGAGGCGGCGATTATAGGCGCTACCGAACAGATCGATCATTGCTGTTGCCGTTTCGTGCGCCCGGAACGCGATGCCGCTGCCAGCAAAGACCTGTTCGACAAGCGATGCGCGGGCCATGAGGAGTAGACCCTCTTCAACCAGGTGGCGGCGCACGAAATACTCGCCGGCACGGGCATTGATCTCTGGGTGAAGACTGGGTGGGCCGCCGGCGTCACCGGTATGGACGATGTAATAGTCCAGTAGCGACATGGTCGCGAGGTCGAAGGCCTGGGGGGCAAAGGTGTCGAGAATGAGAAGCGCCCGCACGCCTGCCTCGAGCGGCGTGTTAAAGAGTTGCGGTGGGGCAATGGGCAGGGTCAGGCCCACGGCATGCGTCCGACATTCGCGAAGTGGTGGCACGCGCCCTGTTTGACGCTGGGGGTGACGCGATTGTGCCGGCCGAGTGCTCCGGTAACCTGAGCGACGGAAGCGACCTCCATGATCTGCGTAAGCCTCTCATAAGGCGGTGCCATGCCCAGCGCGTGGTACCGATCGATCACGGTCTCGTGCACGTCCTCGTCGACGTTGTCGATCTGGCTGGCCGGCAGGTTATCGCGAAAATGGCGTCGAAACGCCTGACGTTCGAGGTACCGTCGACGGGCATTAACGATCTGGGGGCCGTAGATCACGTTGGCAACGACCTCCGAATAGGTTGCGAAACCTGTGCCGCTGGCCGCAGCGAACACCGCCACGAGCTGGGTGACATAAGCGGATTCTTCGTCGGCAACATCTTGCGGCACATCAGCAATTCGCACCCGTGGAGCTTCGCCTGGATCTATGTCGAGATGTTCGTGCAAGACGGCCCGCATCTGGGGCTTCTCCACCAACTCGCTTGCCTTCCAGAGCTCGACATTTTCGAACGCGTACGCGCGGATCGCCGTCGTGAGCGCCGGGGTCAGCGGACATGGCGTCGCAGAGATGCCGTTGAGGCAATAGGCATCCCAATGATTGATCAAGAAGTCTGCGATCAACGACGGCCGGTCGATCGCCTTCTTGACGTCCCGAACAGCCGAATTGGGGCAAACGAAAACGTATTTGGTCGGCAGCGTAAATTCGCCCTGATCCGAGTAGTGGAATATCTTGCCGAGCTCGATGACGAACTCGGCTTTTCCCAAAGGTGCCTTTAGGTGCTTGCACTGGTAGTTGTGCCAAGCGCCGTCGTACCGGCGATCCGAGAGGAAGCCGACGGCATCGCGCCCCATGTCCGCCGACGCGGTTGGACGCTCGAATCCCACATAGGTGCCTGAGACCTTTGCAAGCCACTTCTTGATCAGGTCTTCAAGCTCGCTGTCCGTTAAATTCAGGACTTGGCGATCTTCGTTGAATGGCATTTTTTATGCTTTCCCCCTCGCTCGCCAGAGACCTGACTGCAATTGCTTTTCTGATCAAGCCTTTTCAACTCTGTCTGCTCCTATCTGGCAAAAAGGGAGCTATCCTGTGACGTTGACTGTGGGCTCCCATGCAGCTCATTGCCAGCCTTGATCGCATGTTGGCAGGTGTGGATGTCCGGTTCTGACGAGACCTGCCGTTGGCGACTGCAATCTGGAATGACGGGAATGTCGAAGGGTTTCGGGCGCCGGCAGGCGTACGAAAGTCTTACAAGTACGACCCGCGGTGAGGTTTGCGCAGGTCTATGGGTAAAAGGGCTTTGGT
>NZ_JBWBQS010000046.1:0-3104 GCF_056279125.1 Novosphingobium sp. Sphag1I
GTAAGCGCCGACGGACCCCGGCCTTGCGCAGGATTGGGGTGGCGTAGATTTCGCGGGGCAAATGGAGGCCTTGCGAGTGGAAGAAGAGCAGTCAAAAGAGCCTCGTATGGGCGCTCGCCGGGATGGCGGAGCGGTCGTACGGGTGGAACGTCGCCGGAACTGGAGCGACGAAGAAAAGCTGGCGATCCTGAAGGAGACGACGCAGCCCGGGGCCATCGTCGCCGCGATTGCCCGTCGGCATGGTATCGGAACGGGGCAGCTTTACACTTGGCGCAAGCAATTGCTGCGCGGAGCTATGGCGGGCTTCGTGCCGGTTGAACTGGTGCAGCCGGAGCTTGCGGGCAAGATGGCGGACACTGGTCGGATCGACATTCGGCGTGGTGGTGGTTTCACGGTTTCGGTGGACCGACTGGTGGATCCTCAGGCGCTGCGACTGGTCCTCGAGATTGTCGGGGAGCTTGAGCGTTGAGCCTGACCTTGCCGCCATCAGCGAAGATCTATCTGTCGCTGGCACCCTGCGATATGCGCAAGGGATTTGACGGACTGTCGGCGCAGGTTCGCAACATATTGCAGCTTGATCCTTTCTCGGGCGCCGTCTTCCTGTTCCGGGGCAAAAGAGGTGACAGATTGAAGGCCCTGGTGTGGGATGGGTCAGGGCTTTGCCTTTATGCAAAACGGCTTGAACGCGGAAAGTTCGTTTGGCCACGGACCCGGGATGGTGTCGCCGCCCGGCTCTCTGGCGCACAATTGGCGATGCTGATCGAAGGGCTGGATTGGCGGCAAGCTATTGTCCATGATGAGATCGCCAAACCGACGATTGCGTAAGGGAAAATCGCAGAAAACCGGCACTTTTTGTAGCATTTTCAGGTCGTCGGCCCTATAGGGGCAGGCATGCGGCTCGACCTTGATCGCCTTCCCACAGACCCTGTTCTCCTGCAGAAAATGCTGCGGGAGATGGCCGAGGCTATGGAAGCAGAACGGGATGAGCTGAAGGTTGCGAAGCGGACCGTCAAAGCCCAGGGACTGACCATAGAAAAGCTGGAGCACCGTCTCGCCCGACTGCTGCGGGTCCAGTTCGGGCGCAGTTCCGAGAAGATGGACGATGCGCAACTGCGCATGATGTTCGAAGACGTCGAGGCCATCCCCGAGCCCGCCAATGATGATACCACGGCGACAACCCCGGAACCGGTGCGCAAGGCCGGCGCCCGCGCGCCAATTCCGGCGCATATACCGCGCCTGACGGCCGAGCATCGTCCGGAGCCGTGCGGCTGCGGCGGGGTGGAGACCGTCATCTGCGAAGATGTCACCGAGGTGCTGGATTATGTTCCGGCCCGCTTCCGCGTTCTGCGCCATGTTCGCCCACGGGTTGCTTGCCGGTCATGCGAGACGATCCGACAGGTACCGGCCATCGATCTGCCCTTACCCAAGGTGATGGCCAGCAGCGCGCTGCTCGCGCATCTGGTGGTCAGCCGCTTCGTTGACCATCAGCCATGGCACCGTCAGTCGGTGATCCTGCGGCGGCAGGGCGTGACTATTGATCGTGATGTGATGGGGCGCTGGGCCCGCAAGCTGGCCTGGTTGATGGCCCCGCTTGGCGAGCGCCTGTTGGCCCATATTCTCAAAGCCCCTAAGATCCATGGCGACGAGACGCCGGTCACCTTGCTCATGGGCGAGGATGGCAGCCACACGGCCTATTTCTGGGTCTATTTGCGCGATGGCCGTTCCAGCGGCGACATAAGCCCGCCTGCTGTGGCCTTCCGCTTTACGACCGGGCGCGGCGGCGAGCATCCCGCCGCCCATCTTGCCGGATATGAGGGATACCTTCAGGCCGATGGCTATGGGGGCTACAACATATTGTATCGCAACCCCAAAACGAAAGCTCCACGCAGCGTGACCGAGGTCGGCTGCTGGGCGCACGCACGGCGCAAGTTTACCGACATTCTGGCCAAAAACCCCTCGCCGGTGGCGGCTGAGGCCATCGTGAGGATCGGCGAATTGTTCGCGATCGAGCGCGACATCAAGGGCGCGCCGCCCGACGAACGGCTTCGGGTCCGCCAGCAACTGGTCGCCCCGAAGCTGGCTGCCTTGCGGCCATGGCTCGAAGCACAGATGCGCGGGCTGTCTTCGGACAGCGCGCTGGCCAAGGCATGCCGTTATCCGCTCAATCGCTGGGCGGCGATGGCCCGTTATTGTGACAATGGCCTGCTCGAGATCAGCAACAACCTTGTCGAGAATGCCCTGCGCGGTGTTGCCCTTGGTCGCCGCAACTGGATGTTCGTCGGTTCGACCAAGGGCGGAGATGCCTCGGCGCTGTTCTATTCGCTCGTCGAAACCTGTCGCCTCAACGGTGTGGAGCCCGAGGCCTGGTTCACCGACGTCATTACGCGTATCGGCAATCATCCCATCAACCGGATCGACGAATTGCTCCCTTGGAATTGGCAGGCGGCAAACGAGATCCAAAAGCTGGAGCAGGCTGCTTGAGCAACGCCTTCGTCGTACGGATGACGATCACGCTGGATGATGTGACGCCGGTGGTGAGCCGCGTGATTGAAGTGCCGCTGGGTATCCGGCTCGACCGGCTGCACACCGTCTTCCAGGCAGCGCTGGCATGGACGGACAGCCACCTGTGGGAATTGACCTTCGGCCATACGGGCTTCGGGATCCCCGATCCGTCTTACGGCTTTGACGGCCCGCTTGATGCCCGCAAAACGACCTTGGCTCAGGCACTCGAGGGCATGCGGGGCAAGACCTTCCGTTACCTCTATGACTTTGGCGATGCGTGGGAGCACAGCGTCAAAATCCAGGGCATCGCACCTGCCGATCCCAACGAAATCTATCCGCGTTTAATCGCCGCCACCGGCATGCGGCCACCAGAGGATTCAGGCGGGCCTTGGGGTTACGCCGAGAAGCTGGAAGCGCTCGCAGATCCGACCCATGAGTATCACGAGGAGGCGCTCGATGCCTTGGGCGATGACCATGATCCACATGCCCAGCCCAACATCGATATGATCCACGCCAGCTTCGCCGCGCTGGCAAAGAAATGGGCGCCCCGTCTGCGAAAGGCCAAATAGGCCGCGTCAACGCCGCATTCCGTCGGCGCTTAC
>NZ_JBWBQS010000047.1:0-2769 GCF_056279125.1 Novosphingobium sp. Sphag1I
GGTACGCCTCCGATAGCGGCCGCCCGTGAGATCAGAATTGGCTCCGGCGGTTCTCGGCGATGATGTCCTGGAGACAGTCGACGCCATCGCTGGAGAGAGCAAGAACAGGCTCATCGCCCGTGCCGTAAACCCAGATCAGTCCGTCTTCGGTGTCCATCTGGTCGGTGAGGTCAAAGAGGAAGTCTTCATCTTCGCCCAGGTCCAGTGCGACCCTGGTGAGGGTCGTGACGGCATAGACCTTGTTTCTCTGCATTAGGCGGCCAATTCTGCAATTTGAGCCTGCTGGGTCGCTTTCCAGTTCCACGGAAGCAACTCATGCAACTGGCCTTGGGGTATGTCAGCGATGCGGGCGAGCACGTCGGTAAACCAGGCCAGCGGATCTATGCCGTTAAGTCGGGCCGAGCCGAAGAAACTGTACATCATCGCTGCCCGCTCACCGCCGCGATCGGAGCCGACGAACAGCCATGCTTTTCTGCCTCGAGCCACACCGCGCAGCTGCCGCTCGGCCGCATTGTTTGTGAGACAGATCCTGCCATCGCCAAGGAAGGCGGTGAAACCCTCCCAGTCGTTGAGCATGTATGCGATGGCCTTGGCAACAGCATCGTGACGCGAGAGCAAGCCAAGATGCGTGCGCATCCAGACTTCGAGATCGCGCACAAGCGGGGCAACGCTGTCCTGCCGAACCTGCAGGCGCTGGGCGGCGGATTGGCCATTGATGGTGTGCTCAATGGCAAAGATCCGGTCGATTTGCTCCAGCGCCTCCATGGCAAGAGGTGAGACGATAGGCGGCTTGCCCTTTTTGCGTTTGAGTTGGCGCGCGACATCGACCAGTTCGAAGAACTGGCGACGTGAATGGGCCCAACAATTGGCGCGGGTCATGGTGCTTTGCCGGAACATTTCATTGAAACCGGCAAAGCGATCAACCTGAAGGATGCCGCCATATCCGGCCAGATGACCACGGGGATGTTCTCCCTTGCGATTGCGGGAGTAATAGCAGACCACGCCGGGCGGCGAGAGCCCGCCAAAGGGGCTGTCATCGCGCACGTAATCCCAGATTCTGGCGATATCGGTCTTGTATCTGGCCAGCAGCGGCAGAGTGGTGTCATCGGCATGGAGCCGATCACCGCCAAGAACATGGGCTTCAAGGAGAAGGAACAAGGGCCTTGTCACGACACTGATGGCACCGATCTGGTCCGCCAGTGTCGAGAGACTGATCGGAATGCCTTCGGCTTCAAGCCGGTCGCGCTGAGAATTGAGCGGTTGGTGCAGACCATATTTCTGGAAGGCGAGGTTGGCGAGAAAGTGCGGCCCGAACATGCCGCGCGGCGTCACATGGAATGGCGCCGGGGGCTGGCTGATTTTCTCGCAACGACGACAGGAGACCTTCTCGCGGATCGTGCGGATAACCTTGTGGCGCGCAGGCACCTTCTCAAGCGTTTCGGTGATGTCGGCGGGTAAGCGGCTGAGACTGCCCGAACCACAACAGGGACATTGTTCAGGCGCCGGGATCACGATGTCTTCGCGCGGCAGATCGGCTGGAAAGTCGCGGCGCGTGGCGCGCTTGCGGGTGAATGGGGCAACGCTTGTAGTCCTGGCCGCAGCGATCTGGCCTTCCATCTCAGCCGCACTGGCATCGGCCTCTGCTTCTTCAAAGGCGATCTCGAACTGATCAAGCACCCGCCGACGTTCGGAACTCGCGCCATATTTATCGCGGCGCATCTTCTCGTTCATCAGCTCAAGATGTGCGTTACGAGCCTGCAGATCGGCATTGACGGCCCGAACTCTGGCCAGTTCCGCTTCCGTCTCGAGAGCATGAGCCTGCGCACAGGACAACTCGGCGCGCAGGCGTGACAGCTCCTGGGAAGGCTCAATTGCGGACATGCGCCCGCATAGCAGAAATTCGTCAAAACTCCAGCATTTTCGCCATTTTCAGCGCCATTTCACCTTTCAGGAAAGCGCCCGAATGGGGGCTGAGTGCATCAACCAACCTGTGCCGGGCGCCAGGTTTCCTGCGGCGCGCGCCAGTCGATCCCTTCGAGCAGACATGCCAGTGCCGAGGCCGGGATCGCCACTGTTCCTTCCTTTGTTGCCGGCCAGACGAACCGCCCCCGCTCCAGGCGGCGGATGTATAAGGACATAGCAATCCCGTCATGCCACAGGATCTTGCACAAAGATCCGCTTCGTCCCCGGAAGACAAACAGGTCGCCGGTATGCACGTCCTTCCTGAGTGCCTGTTGCACCTGCAATGCCAGTGAGCGCATGCCTCGCCGCATATCGGTATGTCCCAGCGCCAGCCAGATCCGCGCATTGCCTGAAACGGGGATCATCGCGACAGCGCCTGCAGGACAGCGGTTGCCAATGGCAATGGCGCATGTTCGCCGATTTCCACTTCCGCTCCGTTCAGGCACACCCTGATGGCGCAAGCCCGGCGGGCAACTTCAGGTGGATCGGGCTGCACGACGACTTGCGCAAAACCTTGCGTTCCACCGTCCGGCGTAAAGCCAAACTCCTTGCGCCACCGGTAAAGCTGGCTTGGATGCACATCGGCCGCCCGCGCAACATGGGCCAGAACCGCACCAGGGGCAAAAGCCCGCGCCAATAGCGCCAGCTTCTCTGCATCATCCCAAATCCGACGGCGCTCCGAGCCTGCAAAAACCGTTACTTGTCCCACCACTGATCCTTCGCACCAGTGCTAACACCAGAGCTAGCACCGGGGCCTAAATCCACACCGGATGGGCATCCACAAGGCGGCCGCTATCGGAGGCGTAC
>NZ_JBWBQS010000048.1:0-2600 GCF_056279125.1 Novosphingobium sp. Sphag1I
GTGTTTGATCCAGGCGGCGATGGCCGAGAGGATGGCGGGGCATGAACGCCCCTCTGCCTGATTGGCGGCAAGGGTGGCGAGCCAGCGCTGGGGGATCTTTTGCGAGCCGTCCATCGCGATCTGGATCAAGCGGTGGTTGAGCGCGGGATTGTCGAAACGCTCGATCAGGGCCTTGGCATAGGCCGACAGGTCCATGTCCGCCGGGGCCGGGATGGTCGGCGCGGCTTCATCGAGCATCAGTTGCAAGGCCATCGCGCGCAGGGCCGGATCCGCCACGGCCTGATGAACATAGGTGTGGCCCGCGGCCAGTCCGCAATAGGCCAGCGCCGAATGCGCGCCGTTGAGCATCCGCAATTTCGCCGTTTCATAGGGCGCGACATCGGCCACGATTTGCGCACCCACCGCATCCCACGCGGGGCGCGGGCCGGCGAACCTGTCCTCGATCACCCATTGGCTGAAAGGCTCGGTCATCACCACGCCCTCGTCGCGCATCGCCAGCGCGCCCTCGACCTCGGCACGGTCGGCATCGGTGGTGGCGGGCACGATGCGGTCGACCATGCTGCACGGGAAAGTGCAATTCTGCGCCACCCAATCAACCAGATCAGGGTGATGGGCGGCCAGATATTGGCCCATCAGACGCTGCAACTGATGCCCGTTATCGGCCAGATTGTCGCAGGACAGCAGCGTCAATCCGCCGATCCCCGCCGCCTTGCGCGCCGCAAAGGCATCGGCCAGCAAGGGATAGAACCCGCCCGCCGCCAGATCGAGATCAAGCCCGCCGGCAGCGTTGCGGCAATAGCCCTTTTCAGTCACGGTGAAGGTGACGATATGGGTGCTGGGCGCAGCCAGAAGCTGGGCAATGCGCCCCGGATTTTCAGGCGCGACGATGACCTCGGCCACGCTGCCGATCACGCGCAATTTCGTCCCCTCGCCCGATTTCTCGGCCAGAGTGTAGAGCCCGTCCTGCGGGTTCAATTGCTCGCCCACGGTGGGGCTGCGCAAGGAAATGCCCGCGATCATCCAGTCGCCGCCGTGCAATTCCATCGCCCGGTCGGTGTACCACGCCTGATGCGCGCGGGTGAAGGCGCCGAGGCCAAAATGGACGATGCCAATGGATTTTTCCGCCCGGTCATAGGCGGGCAATGCCGCGTTGGTGGGCAGATTTACAGCAGAGATCCGGCTCACAACTTATAGGCCTTCTTCACCAGATTATAGGTCAGGTCCTGCGCCACTTCGGCCGCTTCCCAATCGGCCATGCGGTGTTCGACCACCATTTGCGCCAGAAAGCCGCAGTCGATGCGCCGCGCCACATCGTGCCGCGCCGGGATCGACAGGAACGCGCGCGTGTCATCGTTGAAACCGACGGTGTTGTAGAAACCGGCGGTCTCGGTCGTGGCATGACGGAACCGGCGCATCCCTTCGGGGCTGTCGTGGAACCACCATGCCGGGCCCAGCTTCAGGCACGGATAATGCCCGGCCAGCGGCGCCAGTTCGCGGGCATAGACGCTTTCATCCAGCGTAAACAGGATGATCGAGAGCGACGGTTCATTGCCAAAAGCGTCGAGCAAAGGCTTCAAAGCGTTGACATAATCGGTGCGCATCGGGATGTCGGCGCCCTTGTCACGGCCGAAATTCTCGAACAGGCTCTGGTTGTGGTTGCGGAACGATCCGGGGTGGATCTGCATGACCAGCCCGTCCTCAAGGCTCATCCCGGCCATTTCGGTCAGCATTTGCGCACGGAACAATTCGGCGTCCGCCGCGGTAAATTCACCCTTGGCCACACGGTCGAACAGGGCCTCGGCCTCAACCGTCGAGAGGTTGGCGGTCTGCGCGGTGGGGTGGCCGTGGTCGGTGCTGGTCGCGCCATGGGCGGCGAAAAAGGCGCGGCGCTGGCGGTGCGCGGCAAGGTAGCCGGCCCATGTCAGGCAATCCTCGCCGGTGATTTCGCTGAAACGTTTCAGATTATCGCGGAAACCTTCGAATTCCGGGTCCACCACCGGGTCGGGGCGATAGGCGGTCACCACCCGACCCTGCCAGCCACCGGCGGCGTTTTCCGCCATGATCGCGGCGTGGTGTTCAAGGCTGTCGAGCGGGCTTTCCGTCGTCGCGATCACCTCGATATTATAGCGATCGAACAGCGCGCGCGGGCGGAAAGCGTCGGTCGCCAGTTGATCAGTGATCGTGTCGAAATAGAAATCGGCGTTTTCGGCCGAGAGCATTTCGCCCATGCCGAACACTTCCGAAAACACCCAATCCGACCACATGCGCGAGGGCGTGCCCCGATACAAATGCCAGTTTTCCGCCAGAATGCCCCACGCCTTGCGCGGATCATAACTCGCCTTGGCCGGACCAATCCCCAGATCCTCCAGCGCCACGCCCTGCGAATAGAGCATCCGAAACAGATAATGGTCCGGGCGCAGCAGCAATTCGGTGGCGTTCCCGAAACTCTCGTTCCGCGCAAACCAGCTGGGATCCGTATGCCCATGCGGGGACACAATCGGCGCGTCCTTCACATAGGAATACAACTCCCGCGCCACAGCACGCGTGCCGGGCTCAGAAGGAAACAAACGATCAGGGTGAAGTTCCAAAGGACGGGGCAT
>NZ_JBWBQS010000049.1:0-2528 GCF_056279125.1 Novosphingobium sp. Sphag1I
GTCGAAGGGTTTCGGGCGCCGGCAGGCGTACGAAAGTCTTACAAGTACGACCCGCGGTGAGGTTTGCGCAGGTCTATGGGTAAAAGGGCTTTGGTGTGGATTGGGGTGACTGAAGCAAGCCTACCGGCCAGCCCGTGATGGGCGGAACAGTATAGAAGTCAGATGGCCATTGTGCTCGAAGCGCCGCTGATCCTGCTGGCAATGAGCCCAGTTTTGACTGTGCTGGCGGTGTGGACACACCTATCCCCATGGGCCGGGACGCGACCATTATGCAGGGCAAACCATGCCGGATCATGGCGCGTTCTCCCGGGTCGGCGATGCTGACGCTGGCGGAGCGCGGGGATGGCACCAGCGGACGAAGGTCTCGATGATGGTCATATGCCCGCCGCAGCACGGGCATGGCGGGCGGTGGTCGGGCAGTTCGTCGGGTTCGGGCTCCTCGACCGGTACAGCAACGCCCAGCAGTCTGCGGGCCAGCGCCATGGTGTCCTTGTGGGTCGAACTGGCGAGCAGGCCGTAATGCCGGATGCGGTGAAAGCCTCGCGGCAGGACGTGGACCAGGAAACGGCGGATGAACTCGTCGGTGGCCAGCGTCATGACCTGCTGGCGCTCGGCACCGTCGCGGCGATAATCTTTGTACCGGAACGTCACGCCGGTCTCGTCGAAGGCGATGAGCCGCCGTTTCGATATGGCGACGCGATGGGTATAGCGCGAGAGATAGGCAAGCACCGCTTGCGACCCGGCGAAGGGCGGCTTGGCGTAGACCACCCAGCGCTTCTTCCGGATTGGCGACAGATACCGCAGGAACGGCTTGCGGGCGGCGAGATGTGCTTGAGCGCCAAAGAAGGCCAGTTTGCCGGCATCGAACAGCGCCAGCAGGCGGGTGAGGAACAGCCGGCGGAACAACGCGCCCAGCACGCGCACCGGCAGCAGGAAGGCGGGGCGCGACGAGACCCAGCGCGTGCCGTCGAGCGCGATCCCTCCGCCCGGCACGATCATATGCACATGTGGGTGGTGAGTCAGCGCCGATCCCCATGTGTGCAGCACGGCGGTGATGCCGACCCGCGCGCCGAGGTGCTTGGGATCGGCGGCGATGGTCAGCAGAGTGTCTGCCGCCGCGCGGAACAATAGATCATAGACCACGGCCTTGTTCTGCCAGGCAATGTCTGCGATCTCGGTGGGCACGGTGAACACGACATGGAAGTAACCGACCGGCAATAGATCGGCCTCGCGCGCGGCGAGCCAGGTACGCGCAGCGGCGCCCTGACACTTGGGGCAGTGCCGGTTGCGGCACGAGTTGTAGGCGATCCGCCAATGCCCGCAGTCGTCGCAGGCCTCGACGTGACCGCCCAGCGCGGCGGTGCGGCAGTTCTCGATGGCCGTCATGACCTTGAGCTGGCCGAGGCTCAGATGCCCGGCATGGGCAGCGCGATACGCTGGCCCGGCGCTACGGAAGATGTCGGCGACCTCGAGCGAGGTGCGCACCGGCTCAGCCGGGAGGTGCCACCTGCGCCTCGAGCAGCGTCGTCAACTTGTCCAGTGGGCTGATGACCGCGCGCACGGTTCGAGTTGCGACCGTGGTGTAGAAAGCGGTGGTCTCGAGGTTCGCATGCCCGAGCAGCGCCTGGATGATCCGAATATCGACGCCGTCTTCCAGCAGATGCGTGGCGAAGCTGTGCCGCAGAGTATGTGGGCCGACCCGTTTTTTGATACCCGCGGCCTCTGCCGCATCGACAACGATGCGATGGAGTTGTCGGGTACTCAGCGGCTTGAGATAGTGCATGCCCGGGAACAGCCAGCCATCGGCATGCATGACGCCCTGCTTGCGGCCAACCGTCCACCACTCGCGCAAAAGGGCAAGAAGGTCGGCGGGCAGGAGCGCATTGCGATAGCGCCCGCCTTTACCGCGCTCCACCCGCAGGAGCATACGCTTGCTATCGACATCGCGGACCTTCAGCATGGTCACTTCGGCGGCGCGCAGGCCAGCGCCATACGCAACCGACAGTGCAGCCTTGTGCTTCAGGCAGTTGGTCGCGCCGAGCAGAAGCACGACTTCGTCGCGGCTGAGGACAACGGGCAATGCGCGAGGGTTCTTGACCGTATAAAGCTTACGGGACAGATCTGGACGATCAATGGTGTGCGTAAAAAAGAAGCGCAGCGCAGAAACGATGCTGTTCATGGTCGGGATACCTATGCCCGCCTCGCGCTGTTCGACCTGAAATTGCCGGAGCTCTTCTACCGTCGCAGTATCAGGGGGGCGCCCAAGATATGTGGCAAAACGGGCGACATGGCGCACATAGTCGAACTGGGTCTTGCGGGTGAACCGACGCATGTTCATGTCTTCGATCATGCGTTGGCGAAGTGAAGTGACGGGGGCATCAGACAGGACGTTGGTCATGGTACGACTCCTTGGTTGAAAGGAGTCGCAATCGTCTGCCTACCTGGCCCAGACCTCAACTTAGACCCAGACCGCCGATCACTGGCCAGGCCTCAAAACAAGCGCCACTCCCGCGCCAGCGGGTTCGTAC
>NZ_JBWBQS010000050.1:0-2344 GCF_056279125.1 Novosphingobium sp. Sphag1I
TTGACTGCTCTTCTTCCACTCGCAAGGCCTCCATTTGCCCCGCGAAATCTACGCCACCCCAATCCTGCGCAAGGCCGGGGTCCGTCGGCGCTTACTGAAATACGGGGTAACACCTGCTCAGATTGCGCTTAGATGGGGCAAATTTCCTTACAGGTGGGCAATGAAGGCATTTAAATTTGGCGTCGCGTCACTTCTGGCGCTGCAGCTTGCTGCGTGTGGTGGCGGTGATGGCGGGATGAACTCGACGCCTACTCCCACGCCTACGCCTACTCCCACGCCTACTCCTACGCCAGCAGTGGGTTCGATAAATCAATCACTCAGCAATCTTTCTGCGACCGAGACATTTACTAACTCGTCCGTGCTTGCAGCGATTGATGTGAGCGGCTCTGGTAGTGTCGCGCCAAACACTTTTTCTCTTCAATATGACGCAGCGACCAGTAGCTACCTTTTGAGCACCGGTTCAAAATCAGCAACGTTCGGCGGCACCAACCTTTTGCCGCAGTATGTTGCTGATAGTCAGCACAACGCTTGGCCCTCCCAATCTACCAACGTCTGGTATTCTTTTGTCAGGTCCAATCAGACTTTTCTGTTATCGAACAGCACGCCTGGGTTGGATCGTGTCCCACGGCGTGGTGTAGTTTATTTGGGCCACCGGCGATTTCGGCATAAGCTTGAGCCGGTCATGCGCCAGGTACAGCCGAGAGCATGACGATGGGATTGTCGCTCACCGGCGCCATGGTTTCAAGTGACATGTAGCGGCCGCGCTGGACGGCCCATTCATCGGACTGTTCCATGAGAATGGCGCCGATCAGGCGTGTGATTGCCGCTTCGTTGGGGAAGATGCCGACGACTTCGGTGCGGCGTTTGATCTCGCCGTTCAGGCGCTCGATGGGATTCGTACTGTGCAACTTGGCCCGGTGCTCCTTGGGGAACGTCATGTAGGCGAGCACGTCGGGTTCGGCGTCGTCCATCAACGCGGCGAGTTTTGGCAGTTTTGGGCGCATTTGATCGGCAACGGAACGCCATTGCTGACTGGCGGCCTCGGGCGTCTCCTGAGCAAAAGCGGTGCCGATGAATGCCGAGACGACGCGGCGCCCGCTCTTGCCAGCGTGGGCCAACGCGTTGCGCATGAAGTGGACGCGGCAGCGCTGCCAGCTCGCGCACAGCAGCTTGGAGACCGCCGCCTTGATGCCTTCATGAGCGTCGGAGATCACCAGCTTCACCCCACGCAGGCCCCGGCGCGTCAGCTTGCGCAGAAACGCGGTCCAGAAGGGTTCGGCTTCCGACGGGCCGATATCCATGCCCAGCACTTCACGGCGACCGTCGCTGTTGACGCCCACCGCGATGATCACCGCGACCGAGACGATACGGCCATTCTGGCGGACTTTGACATAGGTGGCGTCGATCCACAGGTAAGGCCAGTCGCCCTCGATCGGGCGATCGAGGAAGGCATGCACCTTTTGGTCGAGCTCTTCGCACAGGCGGCTAACCTGGCTTTTGGAGATGCCATCCATGCCCAGCGCCTTGACCAGGTCATCGACCGATCGCGTCGAGATGCCATGCACATAGGCTTCCTGGATGACCGCCGTCAGCGCCCGCTCGGCCATCCGACGCGGCTCCAGAAAACCGGGAAAATAGCTGCCCTTGCGCAACTTGGGAATGCGCAGTTCCACCGTTCCCGCGCGGGTTTGCCAGTCGCGGTCGCGATAGCCGTTGCGCTGGACAAGCCGATCGGCGGACTTCTCGCCGTGGCCCGCACCCGTCAGGCCACCGACTTCCATCTCCATCAACCGCCCGGCGGCAAACGAGATCATCTCGCGCAAAATATCCGCGTCAGGGGCCTTCTCGACCAGCGCGCGCAGGTGCATCATGGAATCGGTCATCGTGGTTCTCCAGGTTCGAGCTTCGCAACCCAAACCTAGCCGAAAATCACGGTGACCACCCGCGCTGCTGGCCGTACGCTACAGCGCTATATGGAAAGCGCGCGTCCGGCCAGCAGCGCTACCCTCAGATCCTACACCACGTCCCGGGACGCGACCCCTGGGTTGCGCGTATTTAATGTGGTCAATGGCGGTAACGTTGACCAGTTAATACTTAGCAGTAACAATGTTCCGATCATAAACTCAAGCTTTGGTTTGCCATCTTCAGATATAGTGCTTTCTTATGTTGGCTTTGGATCTTGGTTTAGCGGATCAGTGACAAGTACGGGTGTGAGCGGCAGCTTTGACTATTTCACCTACGGCGCCTTCAGAGCCCGCCCCGAAAGTTGTTGAGCAATACCAGCATGTTGTGATTCACGCCCCTTTGCGAAGAGATGGAGTGTATCATGGCATGGACTGGCATT
>NZ_JBWBQS010000051.1:0-2294 GCF_056279125.1 Novosphingobium sp. Sphag1I
GGCGCGATCGGCGCAAGCCGCCTGTCCGGAAAGTCGCGCAGGCGCGGGCAGAAGCGAAATCCCAGCATCGCGCACAGGGCGAAGACATGATCGGTCGCTCCGCCGGTGTCGGTGTAATGCTCGACGATCCTGAGATCGGTGCCATGGCTGATGAGGCCGTCGAGGACATAGGGCGCTTCATGCGTGGCGGCCGAGATCACATTGACGTGGTAGGGCCCGCGCTGATCGGAAACATGGGTGTAGAAGCTGAAGCCATGATCGACGCCATAGCGCGCGTTGATGTCGCCGCCCGATGCGCCGCGCTTCGCGCCCCTGAAGAACTGACCATCGGAACTGGACGTTGTGCCGTCGCCCCACACGCGCGAGAATGGCAGACGGTGATGCGCATTAATGAGGACGGTCAGCGCCGCGCGGTAGCTTTCATCGCGGATATAGGCGTCATGGGTCCACAGGAGTTGATCGCGCGTGACGCCCTGGCTCGCGGCGGCCATGCGCGATAGGCCGAGATTGGTGGCGTCGGCGAGGATCGTGGCGAGCAGCGCATTTTCATTGGGACATAGCTCGCCGGTGCGCAGGTTGGTGAACGCCGAAAGAAAGCCAGTTTCCTGCGCCACCTCATGTAGCAGTTCGGTGATACGGATGCGTGGCATCATCGCATCGAGCCGGTCGGCCAGGGCTTCGGCGTCGGGCGTTGCGATCGTGCGAACGGGGGATATCTGGAGGCGGCCGTCGCGGTATCGCACACCCTCCAGAGCGTCGCGCTTCAGGCTCCGGGCGAATTTCTTCAGCCGCCAGTCCAGTTCGCGGCCCCGCTGTTCGAGCCATTCGCCGGCTGTGGGTGGCAGACCAAGAGCCGACACGATCGGCTTGGCCTTCGGTTCGCTTAGCAGGTAGCTGTCGAACTGGCGGTATCCCGTCGATCGTTCCACCCAGACATCACCGGAGCGCAGCTTGTTGCGCAGATGCGCGATAGTCGCGATTTCCCAGAGCCGCCGATTGATCTTGCCGTCATCGCCCATGACGATTTTCTGCCATTCCTTGCGGAAGGGCATCGGAGCGTCGGCAGGCAGATCGCGCTTGCCCGACCTATTGAGGTCGCGCAGCATCTCGATAGCGGCAATCGTTTTCGCGCTGCCCTTTCCGGCCCTGAACTGTAGCGCTTCAAGCAGATCAGGGGCGAACTTGCGCAACGTCGCATAGCGGTCGGCCGCGACCCTCAGCGGATCAAGATTGGCGGTTTCCGCGATCGTCGCCACTTCCGGTCTGGCCTTCAGGAGGGTGTGCCATCCTACTGAGGCATCCAGGACCTCCATAGGATCTTCGCCAGTATCGACTGCATCGGTGAGCGCGTCGATCGTCCTGCGGAAGATCAGCATCAGCCGGGCCACGTTCTTCGACGTGGCGGCATAGCTGCGCGCCTGGGCGTTCTTCGCGCGGGTGAAGATGCCGCCGATCAGCTTGTCCGCCATCTCCAGGGCGCTGTCCGTCAGCCGTTCTTCAAGATCGAGCAGGAAGGCAACGAGCGTGGCGCGTCGCCGGGAGGGAATATAGCGCTCGATCATATAGGCAGGCGACGCACGGCCTTCCCTGACATATTGCCGAAATCGGTCCGCGTGGATGCGGCCCGCGACGTCGGGGGAAATGCCGATCTTCCGCACCTGCCTCAGACGGTCGAGGATCTGGCGGACGTGATCGGGCTTGGCCGCGACGGGGATGGTCTTAAGCAAGGCGAGATGGCTCATGCCGCCGGCGGCGTCGAAGAGCTGATCGAGGGCCTGGACCTGTTCGGCGCTGAGATCGGCGATCAGGGCGTGGGCGGCCTGCTTGCGCGCGCGGGCACGTCCCGCGCTGCTGGCGCGTTCGATGGTGGAGATGGACGGCAGCAAAATCCGGGCCTCGCGCAGGGCGGTGACCACGCCCATCGCAATCGTCATCCCCTTGTCGGTCGCCCATGCCGTTCTCGCGGCCGCCTCGACCATGAAGGGAATATCGGCGCGGGTTGGCCCCCGAAGCCCCAAACGCGCCGCCAGCTCACGGGCATGATCCGTCATTGTCTGATCCCGCGCCGCATAGTTGGCCAGCTCGGTTACGTGCAGACCAAGTTGCTCCGCGACGAAAGCGGCGAGATCATGGGGTATTGCTCCCCTGTCCTGTATCAACTGCGCAAGCGTGATGCCCGGGTGCCGCAGGAGCGCGAGTTGCAGCGCCACGCCCAACTGGTTCCGTCGCTCCCGTCGCGCGCCGATGATCTCGATATCGGAAGGCTCGAAGGTATAGAGCCGGGCCAAATGGTC
>NZ_JBWBQS010000052.1:0-2279 GCF_056279125.1 Novosphingobium sp. Sphag1I
CGATGCTGCGTCACCTTCGCGAGATCGGATGGTCGGGACGGGCCATCATGATCTCAGGCTTTCACGACACGCTGCTGGCCTCGCGGGCCGCCGAGGCGGGCTTCGATCACGTTCTCGCAAAGCCGTTGATCGGCAGGGCTTTGCTCGATGCGTTGGACCGGCACCGCGCCGAGACGCTTCGAAAGCATTGAACTGTGGCAACCTGCCCCCGGCGGCCTCAGCCCTGCGCGATGTGGACAGCGGTCAGCGACGTCAAAGCCAGTGGTTGCGTTTGAACCGGATGTAGAGTCCGATGCAGACCGCAGCGATGACGCCGAGGATGACGAAATATCCCCACTGCGTCTTCAGTTCGGGCATATTCTCGAAGTTCATCCCGTAGATCCCGGCAATCGCGGTAGGCACCGCGAGGATCGCGGCCCAGGCGGCGAGCTGACGCGTGATCGCACCCTGGCGCTGCTGTTCGAGCAGGTGACTCGCCTCGAACACCGAGATCAGGATGTCGCGGATGCCGGTGATGGCGCTCTCAACCCGGAGCATGTGATCGAGCAGATCACGGAAATAGGGTTTGGAGGCCTCATCAAGCCGCGGAAGCTGCAGGTTCACCAACTTGCGACCGACCTCGAGCATGGGTCCGAGCACGCGCTGGAAGCGGACGAGCTCACGCCGCAGCGTGAAAATCCGGGTCACCTCCTCGCGGGTGAGAAAGGCTGCAAGCATGCGCTGCTCCATCTTGAGGACGTCCTCCTCGATCGCCTCGACGATCGGGAAATAGCCATCGACGATGAAGTCCAGAATGGCATGGAGCACATAGTCCGGGCCCTCGCGCAGCAGGTCCGGCGTGATTTCGAGATGCGCGCGAAGCTCGCTGTGCGAGCGTGCCGAACCCTGCCGAACGGTGATGAGGAAATTCTTGCCCAGGAAAATCGCGGTGGAGCCGTAGGCGATATGATCGCCTTCAAGATGTGCCGTCCTGGCGACGATGAACAACTGGTCACCGTAGACGTCGAGCTTGGAAATCTGGTGGCCGTTGCCGGCATCTTCCACGGCAAGCGGGTGAAGGCCGTAATTTCCGGCGATGTCGGCAAGTTCTGTTTCGCTGGGCTGGGAGAGGCCGATCCACACAAAGTCATCCTTGCCGATATGCTCGCACGCCGGATCGATCAGGGTCACCGGCCGCAGCCGTTTGCCCTCGTGATAAAGAAAGGCGGCGACGACGCTCATGGCACTTTCCGGTGCCGCCACCTGCGGCGGCGACCGGAAGCCGTGTGCCTCGCCCATTGAGACGCGTGCACAAGCAGGCGCGCCTCGCCCTTTAACCCCAGTCGCAGGAAGACAAAGGCGGCGCGCAGCAATTCGAGCGAGAGCTTATAGAAAAAGCGGCGGAGCGTTGGGTTTCGCAGAAGGCCGCTCCCGTTCATGACGCGCGTGGCTGGGCGGCGCGCTGCCACATCAAGGGCACGCAGACTGCGAAGGTCCGCGCACCCTTGATTGGCGACCGCGAGGGTATTTTCCTCTCTTGCGATGGTACCAAGCGATTGCCCGTGTGGCGCCTCTGCAATCGTGTCGGATGACTATACCTAAGTATCGGATAGCGGCGCTGACGACAGGGGTTGCCGGGCCCCGGTGAGGCGCGTCGCACCGCGCGGAGACGAAAGCTGGAAGACGGGAAAGCTCAACTGTCGAAAGCGACCGAGCGCGCGAGCGCTTCCTGGGACTGCAGAAAGGCGAGCCGCGATTGCAGCGCCGCCTGGACAACGCCGAAAGCGTCACCTCCCAGAGTCACGCGCAGCGGCGGATGGTCGCTGGTTGCGACATCGACGATCGCTTGCGCGATCTTCTGCGGGTCGAGCGTGTAGAGCTCGTTTCCGGCGGTCTCGAACATCTTGCGGATATGGCCGGCGGGCGTGTCGCGATAGGCCGCGATCTCGCTGGCGAATTGCAGGTTGTGGCTGAAGCTGGTGCGCGCCCCGCCCGGCTCGATCAGCGTCACGAACAGGTTGAAGGGCTCAAGCTCCTGGCGGAGACATTCGCTGAAGCCCTCCAGGCCCCATTTGGCCGCATGGTAGAGACTGCTCGTCGGAAGCGAGCCCTGACCGCTGGCACTGGAAATCTGGATGATCCGGCCGCTCCCGCGCAGGCGCATGGCGGGGACGAAGGCGCGGGTGATGTGGATGGGCGCCATGAGAGGGCATAGCGTGGAAGGTACGCTAAACAACGCTAAGGGAGAACAACCGAGGAACGCTTAGGCGGCGCGGCTGTCCGGCGGAAGATTGAGGGCC
>NZ_JBWBQS010000053.1:0-2201 GCF_056279125.1 Novosphingobium sp. Sphag1I
TTGGACTCCTTCTGGAGTCCAGAAAGAGACTCCTTAGCGGAGGTCCATCAGCGCCAAGCCTGAATGCCGCAACACGCCCGAGGGCGGACGCTTACCCGGGTATGTTCGATACGGCCCGCCGCCTGCAGGCGCAGGCTGGGCAAGAGCGGCATTTCGACGAACAGATACCCCGCCTCGCTCTGCGTCAGCGTCGGAAACAGGTAGCTGGAGTCCTCGCCGATCGCCGAGAAGCGCCGCCGCTGCACCTCGGCACCCAGCGCCATATTCTGAACCGGCCCGATCGGGTTGAACAGCAACTCGACACGTCCATCCCCTTCCTTGTTGAGGAACGTGGTGTCGACCGTCCCGTCGGGCTCGACCTCCCGGTGTCGGTAGTCGCCATAGCTGCCGTAGACATCGAGCCTCTTCAAGGCGCCGGACCCCAGATCGAAGGAGTCGCGCGTGATCGCCTTGGTCTGGCGCATCACGATGTGGGTGGTGTCGCTCGGAATGCCGAAATTGGAATCATAATGCGTGATCGCGGCGCCGACATGGCTGTCGCCAAAGAAATAGGATGCGCCTGCCGAGAGACCGTCGCCGCGGAAATAGCTGTTCTGCTGTGTGCCGAGCGGCGTGTCATAGTCGTCGGTACGGCGATAGAAGGCGTCGCCATGCAGCACGAAGCTGCCAAGCCTGACGTCGGTCTGGCCGGACACCTCGCCGGCATTGTTGACCGTCCCGAAGCTACCGTTCAGCTCGCCTGACACCGTCTTCGTCGGGAGGGACTGCGGGACACGATTGTTGATGACATTGACAACCCCGCCGATCGCCTGGCTACCGTAGCGCAAGGTCGCCGGACCCCGCACGACCTCGATGCTCTGCGCCGCGAGCGGATCGATCGGCACGCCGTGGTCGGGCGCGATGTCGGACACATCCGCGCTGCTGCTGCCATCCTCCAGCAAGCGCACGCGCGTTGCGTCCATGCCGCGGATGATCGGGCGACTGGCGCCCGCCGCGAATGCGGTCGATGAGATGCCGGGCACGGTCTGAAGCGAATCCGCGATATTCGAGCCGCCCGTCGTCAATATCGAATCCCGATCGACCTTGGCGACGATCGTCGGCGTGTCGTTGCCGAAAGGCGACGCCGTAACGATGATGTCCGTCGACGCGTCGGGGGTGGTGGACGGCGCCTGCTGCGCCAGTGCGGCAGCCGGGAACAGCGCGGCTGTCACCGCGCCAAAACGAAGTAGAGTGCACATGACCTGATCTCCAGGAACCTTGAGGACTTGGCTCTGCCGGCAGACAGCCCACAGGGCCGGGCACGATCCACTCGACGGACCGTTGCCGCTGTTTTGTCTCAGTGGGTCAGGAACAGGGGCGGTGCGCGGCTATTCCAGGCATGCGAGCGCGAACGGCCGCTTTGGCGGATATAAGGCGTGACGGGCCGCCATAAGGCAAACCCGATCCGTGCTTCCAACGCCGGTACGGAAGGCGAGAGATAGTGGCCGGCCGTCGCGGCTTCGCGGCAGATCTGGCATCGGTCGGGCGTATCGGGCGAGGATTGCCCATGTGTAAGACCGTTGCTCGAAGCCAATTCGGACGCTGCGGACAGCGGCCGGACATTGGTGTGAAAATGCGTCTGGACAAGGATGCCGTGCCAGCAGAACACGACGAGCATCGCGAGCGAAAACAGCGTGTTCGCCGTCCATCGAATTGAGCGATGCTCGCGATGCGACGCGCTTGTGATGCGCAGGTGTCGCGACCCCGGTGACATCGATGACTCAGTCCGCGCCACGGGTCATTGCCCCCGTTGTCCCGACGACACCGGACATTAGACCACTAAATTGAGATGATATTTCATCTCCATCGAAAGCCGCAGTACGCCCACGCAAGGTCGGCGTAGGGCAAGCGCCGTGCGCCGCTCCTGGTCTCGACATCGTTCGGCCAGGCGAAGTAGGATTTCGGATTATCGAGAGCTTGCTCAGCATCAGTGCCGCGCGAAAACATGCTGCCCGGTGCTGCCGAACGACACCACCGTATAGGGTTGGCGGGCAGCCCCCGCCACTTCCATGCCCTCCGAGCCGATCGGCATCCCCGCCACCGCAATACCTCTGACGCCTACGGGACGGGTTGCCAGCAGGCGCTTGATATCGGCGACCGGGACATGCCCCTCGATCAGATAGCCATCAACGATCGCGCTGTGGCAGGATGCCAGCGTGCCC
>NZ_JBWBQS010000054.1:0-1037 GCF_056279125.1 Novosphingobium sp. Sphag1I
TGTTCTTGCCCGTGGTCGTGGCGGGCGCGACAAAGGCGTCATAGCCGCCCATCAGCCCCACCACCAGCGGCGCAACATTCTCGGCCAGCCCGTGTTCATAGGCCGCATCGTCGCCCACCAGAACCTTGGCCACGCCCGCGATCTTGCTCGCCGCTTCGGCCACGCCGCCAACGCCCGAACCGGCGACCAGCACATGCACTTCGCTCAGCTTCGCAGCGGCGCTCACCGCCGAGAGGGTTGCATCCTTCAAGGCCACATTGTCATGTTCAGCCCAAACCAGAACGCCCATCTTATGCTACTCCCAGTTCTTTAAGCTTGCCCACCAGCGCATCGACATCGGCCACCTTCACGCCCGCGCTGCGCACCGCCGGTTCGGAGACTTTGAGCACGTTCAGACGCGGCGCCGTATCCACGCCGTAATCGGCGGGCGACTTGGTTTCGAGCTTCTTCGACTTCGCCTTCATGATGTTGGGCAGGCTGGCATAGCGCGGCTCGTTCAAACGCAGGTCGGTCGTCACAATCGCGGGCAGCGCCAGCTTCACCGTCTCCAGCCCGCCATCAACCTCGCGCGTCACCAGCACCGCGTCGCCCTCGACCTCAACCTTCGACGCAAACGTCCCCTGCGGGCGCCCCGTCAGCGCGGCCAGCATCTGGCCCACCTGGTTGCTGTCATCGTCAATCGCCTGCTTGCCCAGAACCACCAGGCCGGGGTTTTCCTCCGCCACGATCTTGGCCAGAATCTTGGCCACCGCCAGAGGTTCGACATTGTCCGCCGTGCTGACCAAAATCGCCCGGTCACCGCCCATGGCCAGCGCCGAACGCAGCGTTTCCTGCGCCTTGGCCGGGCCGATCGAGACCACCACGACCTCGGTCGCCACGCCCCGCTCCTTCAGGCGAACCGCTTCTTCGACCGCGATTTCGTCAAACGGGTTCATGCTCATCTTGACGTTGGCCAAATCAACGCCCGAACCATCCGCCTTCACTCGAGGCTTCACGTTGTAGTCAAGCACGCGCTTGATCGGCACCAAAAGCTTCAT